>JBDHWX010000014.1:0-17141 GCA_039810365.1 Bdellovibrionales bacterium
GCCTGGGCGCAGTCTTTTGTCTCGAACAAGCCCTGCAAGTTCTTGGCAAAAAGATGGATCAAACAAGTGTCGTAATCCAAGGCTTTGGAAACGTGGGATCTCATGCTGCTAAAAATGCTTTTGCTCGTGGTGCCAAGGTCATTGGTATTTCAGATGTTCATGGAGGCATTTACAATCAAAGTGGGCTTGATATTGCAAAAGTTTTGGAACACTACCAAGTTAAAAAATCTTTTGATGGTTTAAAATTGCCACACGAAAGAATTTCTAACGAACAACTCATTGCTCTAAAATGTGATGCTCTCATGCCTTGTGCTCTCGACGGAGCCATTAACGCTCAAAATGCAAATTCTCTTCAAACAAAATTGATTGTCGAAGGAGCCAATGGCCCTTGTACAAAGGAAGCCGATGAAATCCTCAATGCCAAAGGCGTTATGATTGTTCCCGATATCCTTGCAAACGGTGGTGGTGTTATTGTTTCTTATTTTGAATGGGTTCAGGGAATGTCGTCATTTTTCTGGACAGAAGATGATGTGAATAAAAAACTCTACGATCAAATTACAAAAGCCTTCCACCGTGTTTGGGACTTTTCTCAATCAGAAAAAATTCCAATGAGAACAGCTGCCATGGGAGTCGCATTAAAACGCCTTGAAAAGGCTATGTTGCTTCGAGGTCTCTACCCTCGTTGATAGGTTGCTTCATGAAACCTTGGTTATTCTTACCATCAGAAGTGGGCCATCTCTTGAGCCCACTTTTTTTTAGAATTTACGGTGCCCTTTCTTCGCCTAAAACTTATTCATGGAAATCTCTTCAATGGAAGGGCTTAGAGTTTGCAAACCCTCTCGGCGTTGCGGGAGGTTTTGATAAAAATGCACTTCTCGTTAAAGATCTGTGGCCACTGGGACCTGGTTTTGTAGAAGTTGGAACCATCACCCCTCTTCCTCAAAAACAAAATCCTGGAAAAACCATTGGCCGCCATAACAAATCTCAAACTCTCTGGAATCAATTGGGCTTTCCAAATGACGGTGCTGACATAATAAAAAAAAGACTCCTCAGGCTCAAGCACCCCCACTTTACGCCTATCTTTGTTAATATTGGAAAAAACAGGCAAACACCCATAGAAAAAGCCCAAGACGATTATATTTTTCTTATTCAAAAATTTTCTGAAGTTGCAGACGCCTTTGTTATTAATATCAGCAGCCCCAATACGAGTGACTTAAGGTCTCTCTTTGGGCCAGAAAAACTCCCTCAATTCTTAACTGCCATAGTACAAGAAAATAAAACGGCAAGTGCAACGACACCTCCCCCAATCCTTCTTAAACTTTCACCCGATATGTCTGTTGAAGGTCTTAAAAAAACTCTCGATATCAGCCTTAAATGTGAAGTCGATGGCTGGATTCTCACCAATACCACCCTTCAGAGAGATCCAACTTCTCCATTTCCTCAACATGGCGGTATTTCAGGAGCTCCTCTTCAAGAACTTTCAAAAAATTTTCTTCTACAAACCATCCAGCATCTTGGTCCCAACAGAAAAGGGAAACTTTTGGTTTCTGTTGGGGGAATCATGAGCCCAAAAGACGTTTTTGAAAGACTCCAGATGGGAGCAGATCTTGTACAAGTTTATTCAAGCCTTATTTTTGATGGACCATTTTTCTTTAAGAAGGTTTTTGTAGAATCTCACAACGATTATACAAAATAACACACTTATTTTTATTTGTTTTCAAACTTAGAGTTGTTTATTATTTTGAAATCATGACTGTTAAAAAACGTCCGACATGGATCCCCGTAGTGACTGGGTTTATTAAAAAAAACGACCTTGTTTTAGTAGGTCAACGCCCCCAGGGGCATAGCCTTGCCGGACAGTGGGAATTTCCTGGCGGTAAAATTGAACTTGGAGAAATCCCTGAGCAAGCTTTAAAACGAGAGCTCAAAGAAGAGCTGGGTATTGATGCCGAAATTGGAGATCTTAAGTTTTCTTATACCCATACTTTTGGGGACCGTGGCATTATTATCCTGTTTTTTGATGTTCGTTACTGGAAAGGGGAACCCAAAAGCCAACACCACACTGAACTGCGCTGGATCCACCCCGAGGATCTGATTCAAATGGAGATCCCTGAAGCCAATCGCAAGATTCTTCCCAAACTCCTAGAGCTTTTAAAATCATAATTTTGTGAAAATCTTTCCTGTCTAAATTGCAAACATTGAGAAAACCCCTCTTTTCCGCTAGTTTCAAAGATTACCGTGGGGTTTAAAGAAATGAGATTTTTTTTTTTTGTTGATAACCATCTGTTCTTTCTCTGCTCTCGGTTCTCATAATCTCGGAAATTTGAATCCTCTTGAGTATTACGAATCAATAATACCCGAAATCCTAAAAGGACCATCCGAAGAGGCCTTGTATCAGCAAGAACTGGAATCTTTTTTAAGCAATCGCTTTTCATTTCCAAAAGAAGTCTCCGTTCACGACGCCATTCAAATTATGGAGTATTTAAGTCAAAAAGAAATTTTTGACGGAGATCTCGCACGCAGAGAATCTTTATTAAAAGAAATTTTTCATCCCCAAAATAATGCTCTTGATTTTGAACACAACCTCTTGCGAGGTTATTTTGCCCTTGTTCGTTTTGATCATGACAATGACCACTCAACCAACTTAGCCTTTGAATTTGGTCTTCAATATTTAAAACGATACACAAAGTCCGTTTTTAATGACTCACTCAAGGATCCTATTTTTCTCGATCTCTGGGAATCTCTACAATTGCAAGTTGGCCTTGGGCGCTTCCACGAACTGGTCCATACCCTTGCAAGTGTTCCAGCAGAAACTTCTGCTGCATTCTTTAACACAAAACATTTATTTCGAAATTATAACCCTCTCACAACACTTTTATCTTTTATCGTAGCCCCACACCGCATTCAAAGTATTCGCGATAGCCTTACCATCAGTGATATCGATAAACTCGTTTTACAAGAGGAGCATCGCCTCAAGGAAGCCCTAAGCAAAGAAGCCTCTCTTCTCCCAAATTCTTTTGGCTCTGATACGGCTCTTACAAGTCTTTTTCGCTTTTATAAAAATGTCTCAGAGTTTTATCATCAAATTCAAAGTCCCTTTATGCACTTTCAGTATCTTAAAAAGTCAAAGCTCTTAGAAAAAGAATTGGCAGCTCACTCCAAGGTCGCCTCCCAAGAAGCAGCAAGAGCTATGATAAAAATGCAAAAGCTTAATCAATCTTCAGAATCCGAAAGCCTTGACCGCAGTATTACAGCTCTCATTCAAAGAAATCTTGACCGAACAAATATTCTTTACAAAGGAACCGTTATAGAGGTTCAATATGTCCCCGTTCCCCACATCCAAAAATCTGACAATGTTATACTCTGGAATAGTACGGAAGCATTTTTTAAAATGAATATCAAAAATCCAACACCCCAAACGCATCAAAGTCTTGTGGAAGTCGCCCAAAAACTTTTACAACGTGGAGCCAACCTCTATTTTGATAATGCCGTTCTTGTACCAAGCGAACTTACATCCTCTCCACAATATACTCGGGCAATCTATGGTCGCCATATACTCATCCGCTCTGCTCCGCGCTCTTGCCAATTGCTTTTTGGTAACTAACCTGCTTTCATAAGACTATGTGGTTTTCTAAAGAAAAGATTCCCGAAAAGCTCAACATCTGCATCACAACACATAAGTTTCCGCTTTCCCAAAGGACTGCGGATTATGGTTTTTTATTCCCCGTTGCCAAGGGCCTTGTACAATCAGGGCATCAAGTTTCTGTTATCACATCGCCTGATCATTCTATCGCTAAAGAAGTTGAAAAAGACGGTGTTAAAATTTACTTTGTTGACTCCTATTCTCGCAAACGCAACGGCTTTGCCATAGACGCTCGCAAAAAGTTTAGTGAGCTTCATAAAAAAGATAGATTTCATATCATCCACAGTATTGATTCTTCTGGTGTTCATATTGCCAAGAGAAGTCATCTCTACCAAATTGCAACAGCCTTTGATGTTCGCGGAACCCAAATGTCACAACTCTTCAACATCCTTGCCATGAGTCGAAGCGACGGTCTTCGTGCGCAACTTCGAACCGATTTTGCCATCTTATATAAATACCTAAGAACCTATTGGGGAACAGATAGAAATATTTTAAAGTCTGCCCATGGGGTTTTTGTTTCATCCCCCCAAGAGAGAATCATTTTGGAGAGATATTATTTTTATCCCGATGCCCGTATCTATAATGTTCCTTACGGCGTACAATTTAAGGGGCAAGTGGATCCCGCCATCGGGGATAAATTAAAAGAAAAACATGGTCTCACAGACGACCATCAATGTCTGGTGACAGTTTCTGATATGACAGATATTGAGGAAGTGAAAAGTCTGCTTTTAGCTTTTCAAAAAGTTGCCATCAAAAAACCTGACGCCAGACTCATTATTTTAGGAGAAGGTCCCCTCTGGCATGAACTCGAATACGAAGTTTTAAGCCTCGCTCTTGGCAACAAAGTCATCATGACAGGAGCCGTAAGTGATGATGATATTTTTAATTACGTTTCTATCTCCGATGTTTTTTGCAATCTGAGTCTCCGCTCCACAGGTTTTGAGCCCTCTCTTTTAGTTGCCATGGCCCAAGGAAAAACCATCATCGGCTCAGAAATTGGTCCTCTTTCTTCAATCGTCGAAGATGGGATTGATGGTTTTTTGGTAAGGCCCGCCGACATCCCATCTCTTTTTCAACTTATTCTTGATATTTTAAGAGGACAACTCAACACACAAAGTATTGGTCAAAGGGCTTCTGAGAAAGTCCGTAATCTTTTTGATACTGATAAAATGGTGCAAAATACCCTTGCCGCATATCAAAAGATTCTTTTACGCTACGGATATCGTACTTAAACTCACCTGGTACCATATAAACGGCTCATTTTTTATAGACGATATGCGTCCAAACCACTGGATATTGGTAGAGTTTTAAAAATGCTGTTGAATTGCCAAAAGCCATATAAGAGACTTTAAGTGTAGGAATTAACTTGTTTATTTAAGGACTATACGAAAATGACAAAGGCAGATCTCATCAACCTTATTTCTGAAAAAGCAAGCATTACTCGAGTCAAAGCAGAAACTGTCGTTAACACCATTTTTGATTCTATGGTCGAAGCTTTACAAAAAGGTGATCGTATCGAAATTCGCGGTTTTGGTTCTTTTGTTAACCGAGCCTATGATGGCTACAAGGGACGCAATCCTCGCACTGGCGAAGTGATTGAAGTCGAACAAAAAAAGCTTCCATTTTTTAAAGTTGGTAAAGAGCTCAAAGAAGAAATCAACGCCAACGCTGGCAAGCCAATGCCAGAAGATCACGATTAATTTTCGTTAAATTTTTTCCAATATTCTTTTTCTATGGAGTTTCGTCGTCAAAACTTGTTGGACTTTCATCACCCTGAGAGCTTGAATCTGGGGCAATCTGAATATCTTCGGCCCCCTTTTCAAGCTTGTTGTTATCATGCAGATTATTAAATTCAATCTTCCAATACACAGTCTTAAGAGCTGGTGAGACTGTTACTGTTGCCCATTGACCTATTTCAAAATGATATCCTAGCGTTTTTTCCACTTCTTGGGTCCCCGTATAAACAAGCTTAGAGTTGAGGTCTTTCTTAAACATGAGTTGAAACTCTTTAAAGTTCTTTGCCACATTCGGATTAAGAACGGTCAGCTTTAAATCGTTCCAATTTTTTTCCACCTTTTTAAAAAGTTCAAAACGTGCGATTTTCTTTGCCTTCTCAATTTTAGTTAAACCATCTTGGATTTCGAGGAGATATCCCTGATACGACTCTGGATTTTCAATCCCTTGACCAAGCTTTTCTTTAAAATCTTTAATATTTTTTTTCTTGAGTCTTAAAAGTTGGTTTTTCACAGCTCGCTCGTGCAAAGAGATCGTAAAGCCTTCTTTTTCAGCTAATCTTAGAATAATCGTAGGACTGATGCGCTCTACGCCTGAATTGCTATAGGCCAATACAGAAAATGATGTAAAAAATATTAAAAAGCTAAAAGTCCAATTTAAAAACATTCAAAACCCGTGTATTGATGGTTTCATGTCCATAAGACAACAATACCTTAAAAACGAGTGGAAGCAATATCCTTTTTTGGAGGGCAAGACCTTTACTGTTCACGATCTTGTCCAACACTTTGCTGATCTCAACTCTGGAAAAAAAAATCTCAAAAGTGAGGAGTTTTGGGTTGCCGGGCGCATCTCTATTTCGCAATCACAAAACGAAATCTTTTTTTCCATTGAAAGCGGGAACAGCTCCTTAGAGCTTTTGTTTTCAAAAGATTGCAAGCTTTCAGCTCAATACCCCAATCACGAAATTTTAAAAAGTGGAGATCAAATTTTAATTCAAGGCTTTTGGAACGAAATTCAAATCGAAGGATTTGATGTGCGTGTTCATAAAATTAAAGCCCATCAAATAAAACTTTTAGCCCCTGCTCTTGCCGAGTATGCTATTCCTCATTTTTCTTATAAAAAAAGTAAGCAGTGGGCATACTTTTTAAGTCTGATCCGCAAAACCTTTGGCGTTCTTGATTTTACAGAAGTCCAGACTCCAAGCCTCTTACCTGCCCCCGGTACCGAACCCTTTTTGGATTTTTTTAAAACAGAATTTAAAATGGGGAGTTTTTCAAAAACCTACTATCTTCCAACAAGTCCCGAACTTCATCTAAAAAAAATGATCTCATCTGGTTGGTGTCGTATTTTTGAAATTAAAAAATGTTTTCGAAATGGTGAGGTTTCCGAACACCACCAACCTGAATTTTGGATGCTGGAGTGGTACAGGGCTTATAATCACTTAGACTCTCTGATTAAAGACATCAAAGGAATTCTCAACTACCTTAAACTCCATTGGCCAGAGCCCATTATTGGATTTGCTACTTTAAAAGAAACGACCGTCCAAGAGCTTTTTGAAAAGCACTGTGGCTTTCAATTAACCCCCAAGACAACACACGAAGAGCTTTGTGATCTCTCGAAAAAATTAGAAGTTGAAATTTCATTAAATGATTCATGGAATGATATTTTCTTTAAAATTTTCTTAGAAAAAATTGAATCCCAATTGGGTCATGATGCCCCAACAATTGTGCGCAACTATCCCCCTTCTCAGGCAGCTCTTGCAAGACTCACTGCAGATGGCTGGGCCGATCGCTTTGAGTTTTACTGGAAGGGTTTTGAAATCGCCAATGCCTTTCATGAACTCAATGATCCCGAAGAACAATTGAGGCGCTTTGAGCAAGAAATTGCTTTTCGAAAAAAAATCAAAAATGAATCCATCCCCATGGACGAAGAGTTTATTCAAGCTTTAAGGGCTGGCTTTCCACCAACAGCAGGAATAGCCCTTGGACTGGATAGACTTTTTATGGCCCTAACCGGAACCCCACAAATTTCTCAAACAAGAGCCTTTACGATTCAACCCAAAAAGTAGGAACTTGATTTTAAAACAAAGATTATTTTCTTGAGGCAAAACTTGAGTTTCTCTTCCACAAAAAACCTGTTCTTTGAGTAAACAAAAAACCATTTTTCTTTAAAGCTCGTTTAAGATTTCCAGTACAAGCATAACTTGCAAAAGCACACTGGGGCTGAGAAATTTTTTGTATCAGCTCTGTCAGATAATCTTCTGTCCAAAAAGACTCCATAGCTTTTGAACTAAAAAGATCATAAAGGATCACATGAAATTTTTGATGAATTTCGTGAACCAAAGGCAAGGCTCCCAGAATTTCCCAACTTCCATCTTGAAATTTTTCTTTTAATTTTCTTTTAATTTCTTCTTGCTGAAGTTCAAAAAGATTAGCTGTCATTTTTAAAATCACATCATACACAGATTTTTCCATAAGAGTTTTTTGATTTTCCTCTAAAACCCAAGCTCTAAGAGATTGATTCAAACCAGAATTGGATTCATAACTTGTCATTTCAAAATCGCAGTCAAAAAGAAGGCTCATCGCAGTTGTGATGATTTCGTTATAGGCAAGGCCCGTTCCAACAGAAATCACTTGAGGTTTAAAAATCTTAAGCTCTTCTGTTTTAGAAAAAATCCAAATAAGTGCTGGCCCAAAAATATAAAGACTTTCTCCTAAAGCTCCGCCGGAGTGATGCATTTTTTCTTGAGAAAAATCATTAAAATAAGCCGTAGGGCTACCATCTTCTGTAGAAACGATATGGATGAAAGATTCTTCTTTTGTCATAGAGGCCCATGGTATATAACGCCCTTATGCAAAAGTCATGGATGAACAGACCCTATTATTCCATTGGTGATTATTACAGGAATCGTTTTGGCGAAAGGGTTTATAAAATTTCTGTTAATGTTGCCGATACTTGCCCCAATCGTTTAGGGCTTAAGGGTATGCAAACCTGTACTTTTTGTGACGTATGGGGATCTGCAGCCTACACAGACATCCGCGAACTGACCCTAGAAGAACAAATTCAGAATGTTGAAGACAAGCTTTTGGCCCTTACTGAATATAACAAATTTTTTGTTTATTTTCAGTCTTATACCAACACTTTTTCTTCTGTAAAAAAACTTGAAGCCATGTACGAAACAGCCCTTCTCCATCCAAGAGTTATTGGAATTGTTGTGGGAACAAGACCTGATTGTTTGTCTCCTGCACTTTTAGAAGTCTGGCGAAAGCTTGCACAAAAAACTTATCTTTCCATCGAACTTGGTATTCAAAGTTTCTATAACGATTTTTTACTTTTTGAAAAAAGAGGGCATACCGCCGAGCAGTCTCTTAAGGCCATTTACGATCTTGCACAAATTCCCAATCTTGATATTGGCCTTCATTTTATTTTTGGTCATCCTCAAGAAACAAAAGACCATGCTATTAAGCAAGCAAAGTTTTTAGCCGAACTTCCTGTTCATAGTGTTAAGCTTCATAATCTACATGTCTTAAAAAATACAAAATTAGAAAAATTTTATAATCTTGGACTTTTTAAACCTGTAGAACTTAATCAATATGCCGAAATGGTCGGGGCCTTTCTTCAGTACTTACCAGAACGCATTGCCGTTCATAGGCTCTGCGCTTTGGCTTCCAGATGGGAAGAACTAATTGCTCCTGAGTGGACCAAACATAAAAAGCTTATGTTTCAAAGTATGATTGATTATATGCACTCAAAAAAAATCTACCATGGAGAGCTTAGTCCAGAATCAGAGTCTATACCACATACCCAGACCCTAAACCTTCCCCAAGAATTTCAAGAAAAAATTATGGACCATGGTCCATTTGATGAAGTTTTAAATCAAATGCCAAGAGAGGAACTAATTTCCCTTAAGCATCCCTCTCGTCATGACGCAAATGCCTAAAGTCTATTTTCGTTATAATATCTCAACGTGATCAAAGATACGCCTCAAATGACTCACCTTCATGTGTATTAACGGTGTTTGGCCTTGCGTCGAATGTCGCAACAAGAAGTTTGTTTTGATAGTCTCGCCTTAACATTTTCATGAGGAAAACATGGAGTTTTTTTTAAAAAAAGCATCTCAACCACTAACCCATTTAGGAAAGTATATGGATACCACAATGAGCGATCTTGAAACCTCTCAAGAATTTATAAGAAGACATATTGGTCCGTCTTTGCAAGAAACCCAAGAGATGTTAGCAGAACTTAAACTGACTTCGCTAGATGAACTCATTGATCGAGCCGTTCCACAAAGTATTCGAAAAAAAGAAGCTCTCAAAATCCCAACTTCACTATCTGAATCTGATGCCCTTTTAAAACTTAAAAAAATCATGTCGCAAAATAAAGTTTTTAAGAGTTACCTTGGTGAGGGTTATTATGGAGCCCACACACCCAATGTGATTTTACGAAATGTTTTAGAAAATCCCTCTTGGTACACTCAGTATACCCCCTATCAAGCAGAAATTTCTCAAGGTAGGCTTGAAGCGCTTTTAAATTTTCAAACTCTGATTACAGAACTTACAGGACTTCCTATTGCCAATGCCTCTCTTTTAGATGAGGCCACCGCCTGTGCTGAAGCCATGAGTTTTTGTTATGGTTCTGTAACAGGAAAAAATCGCAATACTTTTTATGTTGATGAAAATTGTCATCCACAAAATATCAGAGTTGTGCAAACAAGGGCTAAGCCCCTTGGGATTCATATTCAGGTGGGAAGTCTTAAAAATTTAAAACTCACTGAAGATATTTTTGGTGTTTTAGTTCAGTATCCCAACACCCTTGGCGAAATTAACGATTATAAAAAACTTTCTGATGATGTCCATGCAAATAAATCCATGCTCTGTGCCGCTTGCGATCTTTTAAGCCTCATAATACTTCAGCCACCAAGCGCATGGGGATGTGATGTGGCCGTTGGATCCACTCAACGCTTTGGAGTTCCCATGGGCTTTGGCGGGCCACACGCTGCCTTTTTTGCTACCAAAGATGAGTTGAAAAGAAAAATCCCCGGCAGAATTGTTGGGATTTCAAAAGACCGACTCGGAAAAAATGCAATCAGGCTTGCTCTACAAACTCGCGAACAACATATCAGGCGAGATAAGGCCACCAGTAATATTTGCACCGCTCAAGCTTTGCCCGCTATCCTTGCAACTTTTTATGCTATTTATCACGGTCCAGAAGGTTTAAAAAAAATTGCCAAAAGAATTCAAACATTAACAAGTTTTACTGCTCAAACCCTCAAAGCTTTTGGACATAAAGTCTTAAATCAAAACTTTTTTGATACTCTTCATATTGAATTAAATGGAATAGACTCACAAAATCTTTTACAAAAGCTTAGCTTGCAAGAAATCAACGTCCGTGTTCTTGACAATAAAACCGTGACCGTTTCTTTAGATGAAACCACCAGGATTTTAGATCTTGAGTTGCTTTTAAGTTCTTTTAATTTTCAAAAAAAATCTTTTGATTATCAAAAGGAACTCTCTCTACATAAGCTTCAAGCACCGATTTCATTTTTAAGACAAGATAACTTTTTAAAGCAAAATGTGTTCCACGACTATCATTCCGAAACAGAAATGTTACGTTACATGAAGCGTTTGCAGGACAAAGATCTTTCTCTTACGCACTCAATGATTCCACTTGGTTCTTGCACCATGAAGCTTAATGCCACAAGCGAAATGATACCTATTTCTTGGAATGAAATTGCAAATATTCACCCCTTTGCTCCCAAGGAACAAGCTCATGGATACGAACAGTTTTTAAAAGAATTTGAAAACTGGCTTTCTGAAATTTCAGGATTTGATGCTGTTTCTTTACAACCCAATGCGGGTTCTCAAGGCGAATATGCAGGGCTTTTAACCATTCGAGAATATTTTGAAGCCCAAGGACAATCTCACCGTGATATTTGTTTGATTCCCGTTTCTGCTCATGGAACCAACCCTGCAAGTTCTGTGATGGCGGGGTTAAAAGTCGTTGGTGTTGCTTGTGACGAAAATGGCAATATTGATATTCAAGATTTAAAAAGTAAGGCCGAACAATATAAAGAAAATCTTGCCTGCATTATGGTAACCTACCCATCAACCCATGGTGTTTTTGAAAGTACTATTCAAGAAATTTGTAAAATTATTCACCAAAATGGTGGCCAAGTTTACTTAGACGGAGCCAATATGAATGCTCTTGTGGGACTAAGTTCTCCTGGTTTTATTGGTGCAGATGTTTGCCATATGAATCTTCATAAAACTTTTTGTATTCCTCATGGTGGTGGCGGCCCTGGTGTTGGCCCTATCGGAGTTAAAAAACATTTATCCCCTTATCTCCCCGGAACCGACAAAAAAGATAAAAAATATTTTGTCTCTCAAGCCCCTTGGGGTTCTGCAAGTATTTTGCCTATTTCTTGGATGTATGTTCAGATGATGGGATCAGAAGGCCTTTTAAAATCAACTCAAATTGCAATTTTAAATGCCAACTATATTGCAAGTAGACTTAATGCTTATTATCCTATTTTGTATCGCGGACAAAATGGTTTTGTAGCCCATGAATGTATTTTAGATTTAAGAGCCATTAAAGATGAAACTGGTATCACAGTTGAAGATGTTGCCAAAAGACTTATGGATTACGGATTTCATGCTCCCACTATGAGTTGGCCTGTTGTGGGAACTCTTATGGTTGAACCAACCGAAAGCGAATCTAAGGCCGAGCTTGATCGTTTTTGTGATGCCATGATTTCAATATATCATGAAATCGAAGATGTGAAATCCGGAAAGCTTGATAAACTCAATAACCCTTTAAAAAATGCACCACACACAGCACTTGAGGTGACTTCTCATACTTGGGATAAACCTTATTCTCGAGAGTTGGCTGCATTTCCAAATGCTTGGACAAAAATTTCAAAATTTTGGCCAGCGGTAAGCCGTGTGGATAATGCTCTTGGAGATAAAAACCTTATTTGTACCTGTGATAATTTTTTTTGAGTAACAACTTTTTTGAGTGATAATTTTTTTGATGAGCCGAGAGTTTTTAAGTCATCTTTAATAGAAAATACATAATGAAGAAGCGGACGATTCGGAATAGAGATCCAAATGTAAAAATACTCCATCTTAATTCAAAGATTCCTGCCGTCCAACAGACAACCGAAAATGGCAGTGGTGAAATAACTCCAATTAAGAATCCCCAAAGACCATAGCGATTGACAAGATCCCCTACCTTTTCACGGTGTTTGCCCAACATTTTTTGAATAAATTGTGTATGACCAAGTTTTCCACCCAAAAACCAACACACTTGGCCCGCTAAACAAGAAACTAAGCCAAAAATAAAAACATAGAAAAACCATTCTTGGTTGAGATCACTTTTTTGGATCATATAGATAAAAGATTCTTGCGGAATAGGAGTCACAATTAACCCCAAAAAGAAAGAAACAATACACATTCCCAAAAAACCCATTTTTAAAACAATGTAGTTTACGAGTTCTTGTATGGGATCTTTAAATAAAAATGTAAGCCCCGCAAAAAATACAAATAAAATAAGTAGTGTTATGGCAAAGCCAATAACATTTCTTTTTAGTTCTTTTTTAAATCCATCGGTATCTGAAATGCGAGTCGTATTTGGATCCACCATGATTTTCCTTTTTCTCAGCCTACCAAAAAAAATGTTAGGCTCAAGATCTTTTATTTAAGATTCCTCTGAAAGGTTTTGCACAAGGCTTGCAAAGTCTATAATTTGTTCCGGTGTCGTATCAAAAGTTGTCATCAAACGACACTCGTAAGTTTTTTCATCCCAAACATAAAAGAAATATTTCTCTCTTAAAGTCTTCACCCACTTTTTAGGGAACTTAACAAAAACAGCATTACTTTGTGTTTTTTGCGTTATTTCAACACCCGGAATTTCTAAAAGCTTAGAGCGTAACAACTGGGCCATTTCTAAAGAGTGCTCGGCTGTTTTTTTCCACAAATCATTGGATAAATACGCATGAAATTGCGCTGCTATAAAACGAGATTTTCCTGCAAGCTGCAAAAATTGTTTTCGATAAAATTTAAAATCTTTTGCAAATTGTGTATTAAAAAAGAGAACGGCCTCGCCAATGGCTAAACCATTTTTAGCTCCTCCAAAAGAAAGTACATCAACACCTGCATCTTTTGTTAATTCTTTAAAGCTTTGATTTAAATAAATAGCAGCATTGGGAAACCGTGCTCCATCCATATGAAGGTACATATGACGTTTATGGGCCCAATGGGCAATTTCTTTAATTTCTTCTTGGGTGTAAACCGTTCCATATTCTGTGGGTTGAGTAATAGAAACCATTTTGGGTTGGACGGCATGCTGATCACCAAGGCGAACATAGTTTTCTTCTAAATCCTGAATGCGAATTTTTCCATCTGTTGATGGGAGCTGCAAAAGTTTACAGCCTGTGAGGGCCTCAGGGGCTCCACACTCATCCATATTGATATGAGAGGTCTTGGCACAAAAAACAGCCTCATAGGATTTTAAAAAAGCTTTGATGGATAAAACATTGGCTGCTGTTCCATTAAAAACAAAAAAAACTTCTATGTCAGATCCAAAAAATTCTTTAAATTTTTGGATTGCAGAATACGTATAGGCATCTTCACCATAGGCATGAACATGCCCAGGACTTACAGCCTCCATAGCATGGAACATCTCTGGGAGAGCTCCTGAGTTATTATCGCTTGCAAAGTTTTTTGTGATCTCTTTCATTTAGTTCTCTTGAGGTGTATCAGGCTGACACGACGGATGTGCTTTTTTAAAAGCTTCTAGCTGAATTAAATGGTCGTTAATTTTTTTAACCAAAGGATAAGGATCCATCTTAACTCCTTGTCGGATGGCTGCAAAAACAGCAGGAACCAAAAAAACATCTGCTGCCGTGATTTGGTTTCCAAAACAACAAGCTCCTGCTGTTTTAGAAAGTCTTTTTTCTAGAGCGATAAAACCATCATTCATAAATTTGTGAACCCATTTTTTTGTTTGCTCTTCTGTGGTATGAAGTTCTTTTTCTAAGTATTGAGTTACTTTTAAATTTGTTATGGGTTGAATACCTGAGTTAATAATCTCACAAATTTCAATAATGCTAGCGTTCGTAGAAAGATCAGAAGAAAAAAGTTTAGGAGATTGAGTCCATTTTTTATCCACATAATCAATAATGGCCATACTTTGTGCAATAACACTCATACCATCAACTAGGGTTGGGACTTGTCCCATGGGGTTAATCGCCCGATAGTTCAGCGCATTTTGTTCGCCACCATCGCGAATCAGGTGAACAGCTTCATATTCATAATCAATTTTTTTAAGGTTAAGCGCAATGCGTACGCGATAAGAAGCCGAACTTCTAAAGTATGAATATAAAATGGGTTTTTCTTGTGACATAGAAACCTCTGCTCTTGGTTCACTATAGTCTTATTTTTTTAAAAGATAAAAGCTATTCTTATAAAGATTCATTAAATTTGAAATGGTTGAAAATTATTTTGCTCTGGCGGCGTTCTCTGCCATTCTTGAAGTTGAGTCAGAGCTTTAAGTTCAAAGTCTTCAAACCCTGCTTTTTTACGCAACTCCCAATTTATCTTTTCAAGACGTCTTGGTATTTTTTTAGAAATTTTTTGTAATCTTTCCGGAAAATCATCTTCTGGATTCAATTCTAATTTTTTACAAATTTCTTTATACCAAAAAGAACCAAACTGTACGTGCCCCACTTCTTCTGACATAATCACTCGAACCGCTCTTTCTACCTCTGGAGCCTGAACGCCAGTTAATTTATTCATAATAATCTGGCCCGCATCAAGACCTGAACCCTCAAGATAACGATGAACAATTAAGATGCGATCCAAAATAGAATCTTCATCACTTACGGCATCCCAAAGTGCTACATGAACGGGCCAATATCCCCAGTCATATTTTAAATTTTCTAACCCCTCTAAACAAAGTCTTAAGTGCCTAGCTTCTGAAAGAGTCAGCTCTGCTAGTTGTTCGCGAAATACTTTTGGTGCATCTTGAAATTCTATTAAAGTCCTTAAAGAAAGCTCCATGGCCTGAAGCTCAATATTGCCAAGATCGTGCAAAAGTCTTGCTTGACCCTCTTGATAGGAAAGCCCTTTTTTGGGTGGATGAAATTTTATATTGAGGACTTGAGCATCGCGGCCCGGTTGCAGAGGAACTTCTTTGAGACTTCCATTAAGAGCTAAGTGACAGCTCTCTTCAATTTGAGAGAGCTTGTCATAAACACTCAGCGTTTCAAGAACACTCATTGTTTTTTACGAATCTTGCTATGCTTAATACCATAGGTGAAATAGATGACAAAACCAATCATAAGCCAAACAAGAAGTCTGATCCATGTGTCAAGTGGTAGTCCGTACATTACCCAAAGACAAGCCGCCGCCCCAAGGGGAGCAACTAACCAATAAACGGGCGTTTTAAATGGACGTTTAATTTCTGGATTTGTTTTTCTTAAAATAGGAATAGCAAGACATACCAAGACAAATGCCAAAAGTGTTCCGATCGAAACAAGTTCTCCCACTAAAGAAAGAGGCATAAGACCTCCACAGATTGCTACAAAAATACCTGTCACAACGGTTGCAATGTGGGGAGTTGCAAACTTTTTATGAACATTGCCAAACCATGGAAGCAATCCATCGTGAGCCATAGCATAAAAAATTCTGGTTTGCCCAAGCATCATCACAAGGATCACAGAAGTCAAGCCCGCAAGTGCACCAAATTTTACAAGAAAAGAAAGAATTCCTTGAGCTGCTGGTGACCAACCACGAAGAGACACAATGTGATCCACACCAACAGCTACTGGATCTGCCACATTGAGTTCTTTATAAGGAACAACACCTGTCATCACAAGAGACATCAAAATATAAAGGATTGTACAAATAACAAGTGAGGATAAAATTCCGATGGGAAGATTTTTTTGCGGCTCTTTAACTTCTTGAGCTGTTGTGGAAAGAGCATCAAAGCCAATATAAGCAAAAAATACAACGCCTGCACCTGTTAAAACACCTGACCATCCATAGGTCATAAACTCATGGCCATGTCTTTCCATCATGGCCGATGGTGGTACAAGTTGCGCAAAGCCAGATGCTGCAGAGTTCACAAACCAATTGGCGTGATCAATAACTCCCCAGCCAATAGCAATAAAAGCAAGAATGATCGAAACCTTTACAACAACAATAATGTTATTAACAAAAGAGCTTTCTTTAATTCCACGGTACAAAATAGCAGAAACCAATAATGCAATAAACGTTGCAGGAACGTTCCAGATTCCAAAAACTTTTGAACCATCAGTGAGTGTTACCATTTCCCAAGGTCCCTTCGTAAAAAGAAGAGCGCCATCAGAAAGATGAATCCCCAAGGTTTTTGATAAAAGAGAAACAAGATACCCTGACCATGAAACAGAAACTGTGACTGCTCCAAAGGCATACTCTAAAATCAAATCCCAACCAATAATCCACGCAACAAGTTCACCAAGAGTTGCGTAAGAATAAGAGTAAGCAGAACCTGCAATGGGCACCATGGCTGCCATTTCCGAATAACAAAGTCCTGCAAGAGCACACAATATTCCCCCAAGAATAAAGCTATAAATAATTCCTGGCCCTGCAAATTGAGCGGCCGCAACTCCTGTTAACGAAAAAATTCCAGCCCCTACAATGGCTCCTATTCCAAGCATGGTGAGGTTAAATCCACCAAGATGTCGCTTCAAACCTGTAGAACCTTCAACATCACCGTGTCCCGT
>JBDHWX010000015.1:0-17048 GCA_039810365.1 Bdellovibrionales bacterium
CGGATGCGCTGGCCGCTCTTGGAGAAATGACAGGTCTTGGAGATAAGCCTGAGGTTTTTGAGCCAGCAAAGGATCGTGACAGCATTTTACAAATGCTTATGGCAAGCCAAGAAGATGATTCTAAGTCTAAACTTAGTGAAATTGAAATTTTAACCAATCAACTCCAACTCTTAGGGAAACCCCTTTTTTTAATGAAGGGAAGTTTTTTTGAGTAATTCATTTTTTGGAGCATTTCAGAATCTTTTTTCTAAGGAATCCTCTTCAGATGGAGGAGGACCAAGATTGAGAACCCTTTTTCGCCCTCAAAGATGGGCCTATATTAAAAGGGCTGAGGTGGATACAGAATGTGTGTTTTGTAAAGCTTCACGTTTAGAGAATTCTTTTGAGACTCTAACCGTTTATAAAACAAATTATTCCATGATCGTTTTAAATAAATTTCCATATAATACAGGCCATCTTCTTGTAATTCCAAAAAGGCACGAAGGAGACTTTTTAAATCTTACGGAGTCAGAATTTGAAGACTTAAATCAAACTTTACGAATTGCAGTCGAAGCGCTGAAGTCTGTTTATCAACCCCACGGAATGAATCTAGGGCTCAACCTAGATAAAGCTGCAGGAGCAGGTATTCCCGATCATCTTCACTACCATATCGTCCCCCGATTTCGTGACGATCTTAATTTTTTTCCACTCATTGCAGAAACAAAAGTGATACCAGAGTCTGTAGAAGAGACTTATAAAAAAATGAAAAATTACTTTCAGAAATCAAAGTGAGTAAACTGTGAAGTCAGGATTTATGATTGATCATATTGGAGTTGCTGTTGAATCCCTAGAAAAGGGATTTGAGTTTTATCAAAAAATGGGCTGGAAGGAGATGAGAACCGAGGTTGTTCCTACAGAAAAAGTGAAAGTTGGCTTTATTTCTTTTGATAATCAGATCAACATTGAGCTTTTGGAGCCAACATCAGAGGAGAGTGTTATTTTTAAATTTCTAAAAAAAAGAGGACCAGGCATTCACCATATCTGTTATCGAGTAAAAAACATTGAGGCTGTGATGGCCCAGTTAAAGAAAGAAGGTGTTCGATTGCTTGACGAGACCCCAAGAAAAGGGGCTCACAACTGTAAGGTATGTTTTATACATCCATCAAGTGCTAATGGTATGCTTGTTGAACTTAGCGAACCACAATTAAAGGAAAAATAATGGGTTTACGTGGACAGCCGTCAGTTTTGCCACTGACAAAAGTAGTAAAAATTTTAATCGTTATTAATGTTGCGATTTGGTTTGTTTTTCAGATTCTTTTTGAACAATACCTTTTTCCAAGTTTTGACTTTACTTTAAATTTTGGACTTGTTCCTCAAAATATTTTTCTTAACTTCTTTATCTGGCAATTTGGGACTTACATGTTTCTGCATGATACTGCCAACATTATGCACCTTGTTTTTAATATGTTTACTTTGTGGTGGGTTGGAAGCGAGCTTGAGCAGAAGTGGGGGCCTAGAAAATTTCTTTCCTATTATTTAACTTGTGGTGTGGGGGCAGGAGTCATTTATTTTATAGGTTCCTTTTTGTATTATTTTATAACGGGGAACGCTTTTGCGCTTCAAATTCCTGTAATAGGGGCTTCGGGAGCTATCTTTGGTTTAATGCTTGCCTATGGTATTCTTTTTGGAGATCGAGAAGTTCTTTTTATGTTTATTTTTCCAATGAAGGCCAGAATGTTTATCATTATTTTGGCGGTCATTGAAATATCTATGCTATTAAGTCAGGGACTTGCAGGTGGACGTGTGGCGAATCTGGCTCATCTTGGTGGTATTGTTACGGGATATATCTATTTAGTGCTTTGGACGCGTATTAAAAGAGGTGGCGGGGGTGGACGATCATCTGGAGGTAGCGGTATGAAAAAATCAAAGCTTAAGCTTATCGTAAATAATGATAGCACCCCAAGGACTTGGAATTAAACTTGATCTTGGCCCCTGTTTTAGAGTAATTTGAGCGTAAATTAAGAGGTACTTATGAGTCTAAGTGATGCAATGAAGAAGCTAAGATATGACGTTCGATTAACTGATTACGAAATTAAGTTTGGCGAATTGCAACAAAAAGATCTAGAAAAACATCTTTCGGAGCTTGAAGATGTTTCTTATAACGCCGAAACAATTAGTATTTATGATATCGATACCAAAGAAGATCTTTCTAGCGATAGATTAGTTTGAAGAGTCTCTTGCTGTTGATAGTCCTCTATTATTGAGATCTACAGAACAGCAAGAAAAGTGAGAGGCATCAAACTGAGCAAGAGCGAGATCAGAGTTTGTCGGATCAAAATCTTCAGCAATAATTTTCATATTATTAAGGTTACCTTTGACATAGAGAACTTTGTTTCCTAAGTCTTGATATTGATCCGATGAATATTTTTGGATAAATTCAATAACCCACTCATCACGAAAGTGCATAATACGAGGCTCGGAGATTTCAATATTAATTTGGTTGTAGTTTTCAGCAAGTCCCTTTTTATAGGCCTGCCAGTTTTGGTAGTTCATTCCCTTTGATTTAAAATTTTTATCGTAAAATGCCATATAAGCAGAGATATCTTTTTCTTGCCATGACTTGAGCCACTTTTTTAACCATAGAGTCACTTCTTTTTTTTGTACATCTACCTCTTTTGTGGGGATATAGCGTACTTCATTTGATACAATGATGGGGGTATTTTGAATTTTAATATATTGAGAAGCCTCTAAAAAATCATTGTTTCGAATCACAACACAGCCCTTGGATCCACGATCAAGGGGCGCGGAATCTGGCATCGTATGGAGCCAAATTCCATAACCTGTTTTTCCATCTCTTTTGTCAAAAAGGTTGGGGTAGTTCATGGGGAAGGCTTGAACAGGGTGCTGGCCATATTCTTGAAAATCAAGGGTAATGCTTTTTATGTATTTTTCAAAAAAATAAATGCCTTCGGGTGTTTTGGAGTCATTGACGGCAACTTTATCACCAGACATTTTTCCAAAATCGGCCTTAAACTCTTTTGTTACCTTGTAACCACTTCCGTCTTGTTCCCAAATTGTGAGGGTTCTTTTTGATTTATCAACAAGAAAGATATTAGGAGAATAGAAGGGGCCATTACCAAGACCAACAAAATTTTCTGGCACAAGATCAGCCTGGGCTGCTTGACTTGATGGGGTAACAAAAATCATAGCGGCAATAAAAGCCGTAACCATTAAAACAAATCTCACCCTATTATTTTCGGTGTGAAAGGCCATTTTTGTCAAGAGGGAGAACACTGTAGTCCCAGGAGAATTCTCTGTAAAATGGAGAAGTTTTATGCAGTCTTAAATGTCTCAAGTTGAGATTCTTTGGTATTAGGTCTTAAGACCTTTGTCGAATGAGCCGAGAAGTTCTTAGAGGTCAGAGATGAAAAAATATCTCGTGTATATATTCTTAGCTCTCAATGTTGTGAGTATGCTTGGAGGCTTAGCTCTTGTGTATGCTTCGACATTGGGATCAGAGTCTCCTGTCATTACCGAAGAAAAAGAAATTCAAAAACTAGAAAAAGAGCGCGATCAAAAGGTGGAAGCACCTTACCTGTATACTATGGACAAATTTACCGTCAACTTAGAGGGATACCCCAGACGAATTGTTCAGACGGAAGTGAACTTAGAACTTCTAGATAAATCTGGATATGAAGAAGTCATTAGACTGGGATCAAAAGCGCGAGATACCATTGTTCGTATCTTAAATGGTAAAAACTTAGAAGATATTGAAACGCTTCAGGGTAAGCTTCGTCTTAAAGAGCAAATAGCAACGACACTTAATAACCTTTTATCAGATGGGGTTGTTAAGGAAGTCTATTTTTCTGAGTTTATTGTAAAATAAAAAGTATGAATTTTAGGCAAAAAAAAAGCAGACTTGGAGGGGATCGAAGTCTGCTTTTTAAATTTTAA
Organism: Bdellovibrionales bacterium; assembly: GCA_039810365.1. GTDB lineage: Bacteria > Bdellovibrionota > Bdellovibrionia > Bdellovibrionales > JAEYZS01 > JAEYZS01. The sequence goes on from JBDHWX010000015.1 coordinate 3,934, forward strand.
ATCGTGGGGCGATTTAAAGAGGGGTAACTGTAGATATGTATTAGCAACACCCGTGCCAAGGTCGTAATTCCTTATTGAAGATTTCAAATTAATGTAAAATCAAATACTTAGATAAGAGACGAGAACTTTAATAAAAAGAGAAACTTGTCTTAATCTGGTTCCAGTTTGGAATCAATTTGTGTTATTTACGCAATGCATTTATAAAAATTGTGAGTTAATTCAATAAATTAAAAAGCACAACTCCCCTGAGTTCCATTCTAGGACTTATTCCTATTTGGAACTCTTCTGCTGTTTTTTTAAATAATAACTTTTTTAAAAAGAAACCTTTTGTGAAGTGGATCAAAAACCTTACACTAAAGCTTTGGTTTGTGTTGAACGAGTTCACAAGGGGGATTCATGCGGTATTTGGTTCTTGTTTTACTTTTTTCATTAAACGCTTTTTCAAGTCCCCTTTCTCAAATCAAGCTGCCAGTAGAAAAATATGAGCTTTCTAATGGGCTGACAGTTATCTTGCACGAAGACCATTCTGCGCCTCTTGTGAGTTATCAGACTTGGTTTCATGTTGGTTCTAAAGATGAGGAGGTGCACTACACGGGGCTTGCTCATTTTTTTGAACATATGATGTTTAAGGGAACTCCTAAGTATTCTGGTACAGAATATGAAAAATTATTGCGAGAAAATGGGGCTTCTAATAATGCTTTTACCACGCGTGATTATACGGGCTACTACATCAACCTCCCAAGTTCCAAAATTGAACTTGCCATGGATTTAGAATCTGATCGTATGCAAAACCTTTTAATAACAAAAGAGAATATGGACTCAGAAAGAGCTGTTGTAAAAGAAGAAAGGCGTTTTCGCATTGAAAATAAGATCATAGGATTACTTTTTGAGAAAATTTATGAAATTGCATATACGGTTCATCCCTATCGTTGGCCTGTTGTAGGCTTTATGGAAGATCTTGATAGGACAGACGTCGCAAAGGCTAGAGAATTTTATAAGCGTTATTATTCCCCTAATAATGCAATTCTTGTGATTGCTGGAGACTTTAAAATATCTCAAGTTAAAAAACTTATAGAAAAATATTATGGCGCTATGAGACCTCAGGAAATTAAAAGACCTATCATTTTAAAGGAACCCGAACAAAAAGTGCAAAGGACGGCCTTCATATATAAAGATATTCAAAATGATTATTTAAGTATTTCGTATCGTATACCTCCCGCAAGGTCACCAGAGATTTCAAATATTGAGATTATGTCTAGGATTTTGGGGGATGGGAACTCTAGTCGATTATATAAAAAATTAGTCTACGATTTACAGTTGGCAACATCGGTTTCTGCATTTGTTATGGCAAATCAAGACTCTTCTCTTTTTGATATTATTGTTGCGTTAAAACCTACGGCAACAAAAGCAGAGGCAGATCTTATATTAGAAAAGGTGAAACAAATCGTATGGAGTGAAGTTTTGAAGATTCGTAACCAACCCGTTGGAGATTTGGAAATTGCAAAAACACAGAACCAAATTGTGAAGGAGTTTATCGATGATCTCAAAACGATTTCTGGCAAAGCACATGCTCTTGCCTTAAATGAAACTCTTTTTGGGGATTATTCAAGACTCTTGAGTGATATTGATAATTATATGAGAGTAAGACCAGAGGATATTCGTAATACAGCAAAACGTTACTTTCAAATTGAACAAGCGGATGTGATTGTCGGTCGCCCAGAGAAGTGGAGATAAAGTATGAAACAGATTTTGATTCTTGCAATAGGGATTCTTGCAGCTTGCTCAACGCTTTCTCCTTTTCAAAATAAAAAACAGATAAATTTAAGAGACTATAGGGTTCGCACTTTTCCCAATGGACTCAATGTTTTGGCAATTCGAGATGAGTCTCTCCCATATATTTCATTAAGTGCTTTTATTAGGGCTGGATTTGCTGATGATCCTCAAGATGCAACAGGTTTAACCTCTGCGATGTTGAATATGTTGAATAAAGGCTATGGCGGAAAATCTGCAAATCAAGTTTCTTCTGAGATTGAACAAATAGGAGCTGATATAGATGTAGATGTTTTAGCGGACTACTCTGTGGTTGATATGAATGGAATTTCTTGGCAGGAGGATAAGCTAAGAGAGATTTTTTCTCATGTTATTTTAAAGCCAGATTTTAATGACAAAGAGCTTTTAAGATATAAAACAAAAAAAATATCTGAAATTAAGCAAAGATTTGATCAAATAGACGCTCTGGCAGATGAAGTGTTGAATCGAGAGTATTTTAAAGGACATCCTTATGGCCATCGCAGTGTGGGCTCACAGCAGGATGTAAAAAAGATAACAAGAAAACAAATTTTAGATCAGTATAAAAAAATTGTAAGACCAGAGCGAATGTGGATTGTTCTTGTGGGTCAGTGGTCTAAGGAGTTTGAAGAAACTCTTTACCAAGATTTTGGGACATGGAAGGAACCAGGATCTGTTCAAGAAGAAAAACCAAAATTTGTCTCAAATATCGAAGGAAGAAATATCCTACTTGTCAATAGGCCAGACGCAGCACAAACAGAAATAAGAATGGCTCGGAGTATTGTTGGCAGACAAGATCCTGATTATCTTAAAAACGTATTAGCCAATACGATCCTTGGACAAGGCTTTGCAAGCCGGCTTATGGATTCTATTCGAGTGCAGCAAGGATTAACTTACAATATTAGTAGTGATTTAGATTTAAGACTATTGGGAAGTGTTTTAAAAATTAGAACATTTACCAAAAATGACAGCGTCGGCAAGATGATCTCAGAGATTTATAAAGTGATTGAAAAGTTTCATCAAAATGGCGTGACTCAGCAGGAGCTCGATATTGCCAAAAGTTATCTTATTGGAAAGTTTCCGGCGTTAATTGAAACGCCAGAAAAACTTGCTTTTAATCTTATGGTCCTGAGACTTTATGGGATTTCTGATGATTATCTAAAAAAGTACCAGAATTCTGTTCAGATGATAACTCTTGATCAAGTCAATCAGGCAATATTAAAGAACTTTGATTTTCAAAATTTAGAGATCGTTGTCGTAGCAAATAAGGAAAAAGTGAAAGGACAGATTCAGGAACTTGGCAAATTGAACACGATAGAGGCTCGTGCATTTTTGGACTAATGTTCAACCATCGTGATGCGGATTGAAGAGAGGATTCTTAAGCTTATTTTTTCTTCCTCTTTTTAATAAAGAGGTAGGCTCCAATTGCTAAGAGAATAAGACCAAAACCAAAGATTTTTTGTTTAAGAGGAGATATGGAATCCTGTTCTGCGGGATAGCCACCATTTTCGTCTGTGATCATATCAGCAGGAAAAGATGAGCCAATGGGGGCCCCGAGAGATTCGTTTCCCTGACGGAGCGGGGCAAGCCCTGTACCCACCTTATTAGGGGCCGTTACGCGAAGACTCAAGATGGCATTAAAAAAATCATTACTAAATTTGGTATAAAATCTCTTGTGAGCGCTAAAGGTGACGAGAACAGCAATACTGTCTTTTGTTGTTGCAAGGTATCTTGTGTAATAGGTTGGAATTTCGCTTCCGAGTTGTAATCCATCAACCCAATCTTGTCCGTTAATTTTACGGATCTTAACTCCCTTGAGTTCTGACCGAGTTGGTTTTCCGTTAGGGTTGGGAATGACTTTTGTCTCTTTTAAGTATGACTGATATTGAGTGAGGCCATCCGAAGGGCCAACTTCTTTTGCAGTTAAAATAATAATAGCGGTTTGAGAGTCTTGTTTAATTTGACTTCGACAGATCCATTCTGTGCCCTCAGAGGAGCAATCCCATCTTGGGGGGAGCTCAAAACTTACATAAGAATTCTGGAAAAGTTTGGCATTAGAATAATGAAATGAAAAAACAATCGCAGCAAATAAAAGATATTTCATATGGTCATTGTGGCAAAAGATCGCAGGCTGCGCAAATAAAAAAGGAAATCCCTTGGGATTTCCTTTTTTGAATAAGGATTAAATTAATTTCCTGCAGAGATAAAAAGTGGTGCACCTTTTGCCGCGTGAACAGCGGCGGCGGCATCAAGAACCTTACCTGAATTTATTTTTGTAGAAAGACCAGAGACGTCTCTTCCCGTATGCACAAGAATAGCCTTGATTTGCTCTGGTGATAAATTGTGGTTGACAGACTTCACAAGGGCAGCGGCTCCTGCAACAATTGGTGTTGCCATGGAGGTACCAGGATAAGCGATGTATTGACCAAGATCTGTAAATGCATATGTGGACATGATGGGGTTATCTTCTGTCCCACCAGGAGCTGCAAGATCTACGTTTTTAAACCCGTAGTTAGAGTAAGAAGTCAAAGCATCAAACTCATCTGTTGCAGAAACACATAAGACGTTTGATCCATCTTTTGCAGTAAAGTGAGTTGCAACAGCATCGGTATCAGTTTTTTCGTTTCCAGCGGCTACAACAACAAGGATCCCTGCTTGCTGAGCCTTTTTAAGAGCAGCAAGTAGGATAGCGCTTGTTTCGCCACCACCACCAAGAGACATGTTAATAATGTCAGCTTTTTGTTTAATTGCGTAGTAGATTGAAGAAACAATGGAGCCTGAAGTTGCAGACCCTGTTGGCAAAATTGCTTTGATAGGAAGGATTTTTGCTTTTTTAGCAACCCCAAAATTTTCGGCTGCAATCAGGCCAGAAACGTGTGTTCCGTGTGACTCATCATCAAAGGGGTATTTATCGTCAAGGCCGAAATCCCAACCATAAACATCGTCGATAAGGCCATTTCCATCATCGTCGATTCCATTATCGGGGATTTCATTTCTATTTATTTTTATATTTTCATGAAGATCCGGATGATTATAGTTAATTCCCGAGTCAATGACGGCAATTGTAACACCTTCACCTTGTGACTCTTTCCATGCTTGGTCGGCACGAACGATCGGATCGTGGAAGAACTTGCTTGCAACGTATGTTCCAGCATGATCGGGAATAGACTGCTTATATGGTTGATTCCAAGTTGCACCAAGACGAACGCTGGCAAGAGTACAATTTTTTGTTTCAACTTCTTGGGTAATAAGGATTATAGCATACTCTCCTGGGCGGTCTGGATTCACGGAAACCATATTGCCATTGACAAATGCAGTTGATTGAGAACCGGGAGGAGCGCTGACAACCCAGTGAAACTCAATGCGTGGAGCTGATGTCCCAACATTGATTCCCTCAAGAGGATTCGATAGAAAATTTGTAGGATTCCAGTCTTGTGCTCGATTGGCTGCCACCTGAGCAAGAAGAGAAATGGGGCTACTGCCAACTTCGACAACGCCTGAGGTAACAAACTGAGGTTTATTGACGAGAAATATATCGCCTTCCGTTGCACGAAGAGATTTTTTACATTCAAGGTTACGAATGTCATCGCCAATGCTTGAGATAGTTTCAAGAGAAGAAATTTCGTTAACATCGACTCTTGGAGGAATAATATTGAGATAGAAATCTTCCTCAATATGACCATTTGGAAGTTTACTTTTTGCATCTGCAAACTCGGCACCTTGAATACGGTAGATGCCGTCTTCTTGGTTGATTACACGAACTTTGTTTTTTGGAAACAAACTCTGGATGTCGCTTAAGCTCTTATCGCTGACTTGGACTAAAACACCATCAGAGCGTTTGTTTTTTATGGTCTGAAGCTTTTGCCCGCATCCCACAAACAAAGCAGCAGTCCCGACAATAACAACATACTTAGCTACCCTTGATAGCACCGACACCATTGGTGTCAATTCCCCCCGATTCATATTTTCCCCCCGTAACATCCTTATTTTGCCTTTAAAGGCCGCAATCTTTTGCGAATCCTGGACTTTTGTCCGACACTCCTAACAAGCTCTTCGGTTAAGTTTACCTAGCCTTTTGGCCAGCTCCAGAATATGGGGTTACGCTATTTCCAAAGAGTATAATTTACAATGTAAAAATTTTTCGATTAAGTATAAGAAAAACTTATGATATAAGGGTAACATGAACTTTCAGCACTTAATTACTTTTTGTACAGTCCTTGAAGAAAAAAGCATGACTGCGGCTGCCCAAAAGCTTTTTTTAACACAACCGGCAGTTAGCCAACAAATCCGACAGCTTGAAGAATTTCTTGGAGTTGATTTATTGGTTCGAGGTGTTCGCCAAATTCAATCTACACCACAAGGTCACCTACTTTTTGAGTACGCTCAAAAAATAATCAGGCTATCAAAAGAGGCAGAAGTTGCCATTCAAACTATGGGTGGTGAGGTTACCGGCCCACTGCGCGTTGCAACATTAAACTCTTTGGGACTTCATCTTTTGGGTCCTGTCTTTGCTCTTTTTTTAAAAAACAACAAGAACGTGAAATTGCATCTTGAATACGAAAGAGGTGTTGACGCTATTGCGGGTGTTGTCAAAGGTGATTTTGATTTGGTTCTCTTGCCAGATGCAGAAACAGAGTATGGTGAAGACCCTAAAGAATGTTTAAAGTTTAAAATAGCTCGTGATGAAATGTGGCTTGTGGCTTCAACACGTGCTGAGGTTCCTGGCCAGATTCGTTTGCGTGAGATAACAACTCAGCCAGTTGTTCAGATTGTGGATGAATACCCAGGGTTTGATGCTGTTCTAACAAAAAGTCTTAAAAAAGAAGATCAAAAAATTACACCTGTGTTTGAGTCTTCAAATGTGGGAACACTTAAAAGAATTATTGAGTCTGGTTTAGGGTGGGGATTTTTGCCATCTCACAGCATCAAGAAACAAGTTGAGACCGGAAGACTTAAAAGGATTTTGGTTCAAGACTTTGAGTACCCCATTAATCTTTGTTGCTACGTCAATAAGACAAGAAGTCAGTTGAAATCTACTGAAGTTTTTTTAAAGGCTCTTGAGCAACAGGGTGCCTCTTCTCAAAAATCTTAAATTATTTCTTCTTTTACGCCGAATCGTCGAGAGATAATCTTAACGATTTCAGAAGCTGTTTCTTCGAGAGCCCTTGAGGTCACATCAAAAACAGGCCATTTTTTATTTTTTTTAAAAAGTTCGTTGGCATATTCGATTTCTGATAAAATATTTTTAAGATTTGCGTATTCAGTATTGTTGTCACCCATTTTAAGAATTCGATTTTGCCGAATCTTCATAAGTTTTTCTGGGTCTATGGTAAGTGCAACGATTTTTCTTTGATCTACTTCGAAGATTTCTTTGGGGGGCGGGATATTAAGAACCAGAGGGACATTGACGACCTTCCATCCCTTATGACTTAAAAAAATAGAAAGTGGCGTTTTACTAGTTCGACTAATACCAACTAAGATAATATCTGCACCCTCGAGGTCTCGGAGTTCTTTTCCGTCATCATGTTTAACGGTGAACTCAATGGCTTCAATGCGTTTAAAGTATTTTTCATCAATATTCCTTAAGATGCCAGCTTTCATGGGAGTATTCGACATATGGAAGTAATTATCAAGGCCGTGAAGAAGAGGACCCAAGAGATCAATTGCAATCATTTTTTTTTCTAAAGACTTTTTTTCAATAAGCGATCTCAGATCCTGAGAAACGACTGTGTAGACAATAAGCCCTTTGTTTTCGTGAACCTCTTCAAGGATGGCAGAGATTTGATCTGCATTGCGAATATTTTTACAACGTATAAGGCTTACATCAATATTTTGATACTGAACAAGAGCTGCCCTTGTCATGAGGGAGGCTGTTTCTCCCGTTCCATCTGAAAGAATATAAACTGTTCCCGTTGGCTTCGTCATGTGTTCGTGGGGCTATCTTCGACGTAGGAAATGTCGAGGTCTTCAATTTTTGTCAGAGCACTTTTTAAGAAGTCTTCTTCTCGATATGATTTTGGGAGAAAAATTCTTATGGAACGTGATTTCAAATCTTGCGCAAGAATTAAGATGGAGTCTGTCCACTTTTCTATGGAAGGCTTGTCCTTAAGGATGATGGTTGCAAGATTTGGAAGGTACTCGTGGGTACTAAGGAGAACTTTATCATTAACATATTGAGGATGTGTATCCATTTCCATTTCTTCAAAACTTAGGGTGTTCTGGATGGGAAGAGGAATTTCTTTTTCTTTTTTACTTTGGATTTTAGAAATAAGAAAATTGATGTGCCAATCCAGAGCACATGCCCATAAACTTGTTTTTTTTTCTGGCAATATCCAGATATCAGCCCCAGGATTAAAGGCATGGTAGGGGTGAAGTTTTTTAATGGCCATGATATCTCCTCAAGAACTTCTTTAGTAGAAGAAATAAAATGTAAGAAATCAAATGTTTTTAGATATTTGATCTAAAATTCCGTTGATAAAGGCACTGGAATCTACAGAGCTGAATTTTTTAGAAATTTCAATGGCCTCGTTGATAGAGGCTTTTGGGGGGACTTCTTGTTGCAGCATCTCGTAAATTGCAACCCTCAAAATATTGCGATCAATATGAGAGATGCGATGGAGCTTCCAATTTGTGGAGTATTTTTGAATTATTTCGTCAATTTGCGATGACTTTTCTTTAACTCCAGAGATCAGGCGTTCGGAGTATTCAAGAGATTGAGTGTCTTGTGAAAAATGATCTTCAAAGAGGCGTAGCCCCTGCCTTGCTGTGAGAGAGGTATCAAATTCCATTTGGTAGAGGACTTGTAGGGCAATTTCTCTTGAGAGTCTGCGATGAGATGGAGTCATTTTATTCTTTACTTTGGTTATACACATTAAGAGTTTTTATAAATTCGTTTGCGTCTTTAAAGTTTTTATAGACACTTGCGAATCGAACATAAGCAACATCGTCGATACTTTTAAGCTCATTCATAATGAGTTGTCCAATAGTTTGAGATGAAATTTCTTTTTCTGGATTTTCAAGAGCCCACTGGCTAATTTTTTCAACCATCTGGTCAATAATATCAAGAGGAATAGGTCTTTTTTGGCAGGCAAGCTGAATACCATTGGCAATTTTTGTTTTGATAAAAGGTTCTTTATGGCCACCTTTTTTTATAACCATTGGAAAATTTAAAATAAGGGATTCTTGTGTGGTAAAACGGCAATGGCACTCTAAGCATTCACGTCTTCTACGAATTTGTTCGCCATTTTTTTGAATACGGGTATCAAGGACCTTATCTTCTTGGTGGCCACACATTGGACATTTCACATAACCTCCCGGGTCAAGGACTATTTCTCAATAGAAAGTTTGACCGTCAAGAAACATTTTCTAACTTGCCATTTTATAGAAACTTCTGGAACAATTAAGACATGAGATATTTTATTATTTTTTCTATAGCATTTTTACAATTTCAATTATCTTTGCCCAGAGCGCACGCACAAAGGGTTGAAATTCAAGATAATCCCGAAACTATAGTGGTTCAGCCCGAAAATAGATCCGAAAATGAGAGGGGGCTTCGCCAGAGACCACCCCAAACAGGTAAGAAGGCTGCTCAGGAATACTTTATAAAAGAAAAATCTGTGCAATCTGGCCATACCTCAATGAATTCCGATGACCACTATTTGATGATTGGTGTTGGCGCTTTTTTTAAAAGTGAAAATTATAATTGGGGGAACCCAGATGCTAGCAATCCTGGGCGTTTGAACTTGGATGTGACTTATCGCTTTGGCGAATGGGTGAACTCCATGGATTTTTTGATTCGACTAGATTATGCAATCTTTGATCTTGATGCCGAAAAAAAACCTAAAAAATTAAGTTTTTTACCAATGATTACGTTTCCAGATGCGGGGAGCAAGTTCCCGCTTTACTTTGGCGTTGGGGCAGGTCTTGGAGTATTTTTTTCACAACTTCGTGATGAATCTGCCATTTCTTTTGATTATCAACTCATTTTGGGAGTGCGATTCTTTAATGTCGTGAACTCTATGGGGCTTTATGCAGAAACGGGTATGAAAAATCATATTCTTCTTTTGAGTGGTGGCCAATTTAACGGGTTTTATGCAAATATTGGTACCGTCCATACTTTTTAATTGTTAGAAATATTACCGTGAAAATTCATCGTCATCTTGTTCATGAAATTGTTGTGTCTTTGTCTTCAATTTTTAAAGACTTGTATTATGCAGATAAAGTTATTGAAAGAGCCTTAAAAAATCATCCAAAGTGGGGAAGCCGAGATCGTCGTTTTTTTGCAGAAACTGTTTATGAGATTGTACGAAACTGGAGACTGCTTTGGTTTTGTCTGGGGCGCGAAATTTCTTTTCAAGAAAAACCACTTATGGAATTGTTTCGAGCCCATTGGTTTTTGCAATAAAATGAAATCTTAGAAATGCCAGAATTATCCCCTCTTGATGCAAAATTTATTTTAAATCAAAGACAGGCGGCAAAAAAAAATATTGCTATTGAAGAATCATATCCAGATTGGATGTATCAGCTAATAAAAGAAGAGCTTGAAAATAAGGCGGATCTCGTTTTAAGAGCGTTGAATCAACGGGCCGAGATTGTATTAAGAGCCAATTTACTTAAGACCCAACGTGATATTTTACAAAAAAAATTAGAGATAGAAGGTGTTCTAACTCAAAAAGTTGAGGGGTTGCCTGAAGCTTTAAAACTTACAGAAAGAAAAAATGTCTTTATAACAAAAGCCTTTAAAGAGGGACTCTTTGAAATGCAAGATGGATCTTCTCAAAAGGTTGTTCCCTTTATGAAAATCAAATCTGGTATGCGTATTGTGGATGCTTGTGCAGGCGCAGGAGGAAAGACCCTTCACATTGCCAGTCACATGCAAAATAAAGGCAAAGTGATTGCTATGGATATCGAAGAAAGAAAGTTAATAGAATTAAAAAGACGCCTTAAAAGGGCCGGTGTTGATATCGTAGAGGCTAGACTCATTGATTCTACAAAAGTGATCAAAAGGCTTGAGGGGGTAGCCGACCGCGTCTTGCTGGACGCCCCTTGTTCGGGATTAGGAGTTTTAAGAAGAAATCCCGATAGCAAATGGAAAATGACTTTGGAAAGAATTGAGGAACTAAAAAAAATTCAGAAGAATATTTTGCAGGATTATTCTTCTATGGTGAAAAGGGGTGGTTATCTCATTTATGCCACATGTAGTATTTTGCCGTCAGAAAACAAAAGACAAGTTGATCAATTTCTAAAAAACAATCAGGGCAATTGGGAGTTTGAGGAAGATCTTTCTCTCCTTCCACACCAAGATAAATTTGATGGTTTTTATATGGCAAGGTTAAAGAGATTATGACAATTCACCTTATGGTTCGTTGGTTTGTTTTTTCTTTAGCATTTGTTTATACAATGTTTAAACTAGAAAGAGTTTTTTCAATTCGTAAAACAATATCTTTTTGTGTGAGTGTCGTTATCTTTTTTTTAATGTCTTTTTGGCTTTTTATCTATCACAAAAATGTTGTTCCTATGGATTCAAATCTTTTTAAGATTTTGTCTGCCGTGGGGTCCATTGCGATTTCTGTTTGGGCAACCTTCATGATGTTGACATTTTTGGGAGATATTTTTTGGATTTTGATTTGTGTATTTAAGAAAATGATACTAAATAAAAATGGCCTAAGAAGTGGGCACGAGACAAAGTCTCTTTTTCAAGAAAGGAGAGATTTTTTTAAAAAGGCACTCCCGCTATCGCTTGTTGGATTAACGGGAACTCTTTCGGCTATTGGCTACCAAGAAGCAAAGAGGGGGGCCAAGTTAAAAAAAGTTTCATTAAAGTCATCTAAAACACATTTTCTTCGAGGACTTAAAATTGCACAGATCAGTGATCTTCACGTTGGCCTTACAATTTGGAAAGATTACGTTCAATATGTAGTAGACCTCACACTAAAAGATAAACCTGACATTATTGTTATCACGGGAGACATGGTAGATGGTTCACCGGGACGATTGCAAGAACATGTTGCCCCACTTCGAAATCTCAAAGCACCACTGGGTGTTTTTTATATTACGGGAAATCACGAATACTATTCGGGGGCTGAGGCGTGGATTCAAGAGGCAAGGGATATGGGCTTTATTCCTTTGATTAACGAAAATAAAATTTTAGAATTTAATGGCTTTAAGTTTATGATGGCAGGAGTGACTGATACTTCTTCTCATAATTTTATTGCAGATCAAGTTTCGGACCCTATTTTAGCAGCAAAGAGCCCAGAAGAGGTCATCTATAAAATTCTTTTGGCACATCGTCCGGAAAGTTACAAAGATGCAGAAAAAGCTGGTTTTGATTTACAACTTTCTGGCCACACACATGCGGGACAGTTTTTTCCAGCAACACTTTTTATTCCATTTTTTCATAAATATTATAAAGGGCTTAATCGGCACAACGACCTTTGTATTTACGTTAATACGGGGACTGGTTATTGGGGACCTGCCAATAGGCTTGGGGTTCCTGCCGAGATTACTTTATTTGAGTTTTCTTAAAAATAGAAAAAGCCAGGGCTCTTGGGCTCTGGCTTTTTATTTTTTGACTCTGAGATAAGATTAAAAACCGTATCCGATACCGATGTAGAAGCCGCCACCAAAGCCGCCTCCGTATCCGTATCCGTAAGGATAACCATATCCATAAGGGTAACCAGAATTATAACCACCGTAGTAGTTACCATAAGGATAGTTGTTGCCCATTGTTGGAGAGATACAACCATTTTGATTAGCAGGGGCATTTTGTCCAGATGGACAGCAGCTTCCATATTGTTGTGAAAGGGTATAGTTTGTAGGGCAAACAGGAAGCTGGTTGGATCCGGCAGGAGCAGCATAGTTGTTACATCCGTTAGAAGTCGAATAAGGGTCTGTATAATAACCATTAGCATAATTAGGATTACATGTTTGGTTGCTTCCGCCGCCACCTTTTTTTCCGCAGGCAACAGTGATCAGAGATGCTCCTGCAAGGATTGTTAAAGTTAAAAATAATTTTTTCATAATCTTCTCCATTTTGGATTCTTATTCACCAATCTGTACTGCAGTAATTGTACCAAGTTGAAAAAACATCTTTAAAAAAACAGGAAAGAGATAACTATTTGAAATAAAATAGACTTTCTTAAACAGATAAAACCCAATTGTTGTAAAAGTGTTGTGTGGGCATTTTGTAATAAGAAAAAAAAGCCAAGGGGCCTTAAATTGCCGTCAGTGTTTTGAAGATCATCATTTTTAAAGCTGCTCCCTTACGCTGCGCCTAAGGGGCACCCAAAGAAGCAATTATTTTCAAGTCTTCTCGATATCCCAGAAGA
>JBDHWX010000016.1:0-16636 GCA_039810365.1 Bdellovibrionales bacterium
TTTTTCAAGGTGGTGCACAGATTCAAGTTATTGCAGAAGGAGAAATTCTTTCTAATGAAAATCAAGTTCTCACAATTGAGATAAAACGCGCACGAGATCTTAAAGATCTCGATAAGAAATCTCTGATTCTCATTCCTGATGAAGTCAAAAGACTTTACAATGCCTACGCCATACGAAAATCAACGGAAAATATAGACCCCAACTTGGCTCTCTTATCAGATAAAATGAAAGATACACGCGAAGCAACAGGCGGGCCACGTCCTCTGCTTGTAGCACTTACTGCCATCGGAAATGTGATTGCAGCATTACTATTAGCATTTTAATGATTCGCCCTTTTTAAAGTTTTAGAAGAATATAAATGACACAAAAAAAGGTCACTTGCGGTGACCTTTTCTTAAATTACATTTCAAATATTTGATAATGTTTTTCTTTGTTATTAAATTCCTTTGGGTTGAGGAATATTAGCTCGCTCTTGAACAAGCTCACTGATCTTTGCATCAATTTCTGCAATCCTTTTTTGAACAGGTCTCGCATCTTGATAACACGGATGTCTTTCTACAAGAAATACACAAACTGTTCCTCTCTTTACCCAAGATTCTCTTTCTTTCATAAGATCAGCTATACGGCTATCCACAGCTTGCAAGCGTGCCGTATAAACATGAATGCGTAACTCTCGTACCTGCTCTGGCGTATAACCAAGCTTGACACAAGAAGCATCATCAAGCTTTTCAGCGGCAATACATCTTTCTAAATAGTTTTGTTTTGCTAAAATTCTTCCTTCTATCTCGCTCACTCTTGATTGAGCAAATGCAGGGGCAACTGCCAATAACAACATGACCAAAATTAACTTTCTCATATCCATACCTCTCTTTGATAAATGCACTATACAAAATGCAGATATAAAAAATAAATAGGAAATCTAATTTTTACAGAAATTTCAGGTATTTCCATGACATGTAAAAGCAGAACTTTGGTTAGGTATAAGCAACACTTATCGCACTCCACCTTAAGCTGCATCTAGGGAAGTAGCTTGAAATCTTTCTTTGGAAACTCTACCCATCCCGAATCATAAGGGAATCCTCTTGGAGGAGCCTCACAAAGATTATGATAACTTAAATATGCCGTTAAGGCACATATCATGGATTCAAAGGCATGGGGATTTTCAACAAGTCTGTGAAAATCCTGATCGTAAATAAAAAGAAAATCTTCTTCTACTAAATTTTTTAAAAATTTTTCGCGACAATCCATCCCGTATATTGAATGACGATAATTTTGAATATCATTTTTTGTCAGTCCCATTTTGCTTCCCATGCGATATACAGAAAGCTTTGGGAAAACTTCTTTGAGCTGGGTTTTAATCTTCGATTGCAGATAAAGACTGCGTGCTGTGAGCGGGGCTTTATTAGCTCCTAATGCATCTGGCATTTCAAAATGTTCTTCAAGATCATAATTAACAAAACGTTCAACGGGCCGTTCTGTATAAGGAGTAAACATTTTTAGCTTCTTCTTTTTTCTTCTAATTCTCCTAAACTGAGCCCACATCCAGCTAACGGCTTTTGATTTACATTTTAAAACACCGCTACACTTATGCTGCAAACACGGTGGTAATTGCAAGGGAGCGTCTATTGCAATCATTTTAAGATTTTTATCTTTTTTATTTAGAGCCTCTAAGAGATGTTGATCTGCCGTAAGCCCTCCGGAGTGGGGCATCTTATCTCGAATCTCATTAAGAAAAATTTTGTGATGTGCGGGGTAAAAATCAATGACTGTTAAACTTGTGCGATCATTCTTACCGCCAGAAAGAGAAACTCCGATAAAACGCTCTACCTTTAAACCTGACTTGTTACGAGGGATCCTTGCTCTACGATTTTTGCTTTGAGAACTTGGAATCCTGCTTTTTGGCATGCGCTTTTAACCTTTTCTTTTTTATCGGGATGACACCATACAATGACACAACCGCCACCCCCTGCTCCACATATTTTAATAGATTCAGCCCCATTTTTTAAAGCTATTTTCTCAAGTCTTCTAATTTCTTTACTATCAAATGCCTTGGATATTGCCGTTCTGTGCCGGTATTCTCTTCTTAATAGACTTTTTAACTCCCAATTTCCAGTTCGTATCTGCTTTAAAAGATCACATGCAACATCACGAAGACCTTTTAAGTGTTTGAGTGTAGGCTTATGGCCTTCTATACATTTCTTGAGAACCTCCCAATTGTTAAATCCAGAATGATGAGGCTTTCCTGTATAAACCAAAAGAAAACGTAAATTAAGAGAATCTCTAGGCTGAGATAATTTTTCTATCTTAATTCCATCATAGTTATAGTGAATCAAGTTTATCCCTCCCATAATAGGAGGAATATAATCTTGAGTTCCCGTTGGTGTTCTTAAAATATGAGACTCAATATTATGAGCAAGTTCCACAAGTTCATAGACCGTCATCTCTTTTTTTGTAGCCTCACAAAACGCCTTAATAATCGAAATAATAAGACTTGAACTCCCCCCAAGCCCAGCACCGATTGGACTCTGAGACGAAGTTTTTAAATGAAAACCAAATTGCGGAGCAAAATATTTTAAAATAGGATTTAATATATTTAAATTTTTATTTTTGCACTTTAGAACTTCTTTTAAATCTTTAAAGTTTTTTTTAAAATTTACATTTTCAATTTCTATTTCAATTTGTGGAGAATCATGGATGACAAGTTCGACCCTTGTATAAATATCTATGGCTGCATTAATCGTTTTAGCCTCACTCACAAAATTAAAAAGAGGCCAGAGATCCAAGGTCCCACCTGCAAAATCAACCCGCGTTGGCGATCGAACTACGATCTTCATTTCTTTACTTCCTTCTTCGTTTGAACGATCTCACGGAGAGGAAGAGCATCGATATCTTTTGTTGCAAGACCAAAGAGGTTTTCACTTAACGAACTCTTTGTCACAAACACATCGCGATAGGGTTTTGGAGACCATAACAGCTTTAAAAGCTCCTGACCTTGATTATCTTTTAACACTAAAATTTGGGTTCCACTTCTTTGATAGTCTATATCCCTTTCAAAAAATCTTCCAACCTTTAATTCTACTAATTTGTTCAAAAGCTCTTGTACTTTATTTACATTTACCTCTTGATTTGATTTTAAATTTATTCCTTCCCATTCCGGTTCGCTTTTGCTTTCTAAAGACACTTTCTTTTGTATATTAAAATCATAAAAATCACTCTTATACTCTATGCTATTGACTTGCGAGGGTTCAAATTTTAGAGATCTTTTACGATCACGAAAATCATCAACCTCTTTAGAAAAGATTTCTATGGTATTAGCTGGTAATTCAAAAATTGAGTTTCGCTGAGATGTCACAGCATAAATCTTCTTGTCTTTATCTCGAGTAACAAGAATCTTCATTTCGTTATTTTCACGATCTTGCAAAAGAATTTCTAATACAGGTTTATTTAAACCATATTTTTTAATGCTATCATTATTTTTCTGTTCCTTTTCAATTTTTAAAGCGCGTGTTGCTAAGAGCTGATAGCGAAGATCATCAATAGCAGTTTGATCTGGATCATTTGTTGTAATATTTTTTAAAACCCATTTGTTATTATCTCCTGCAAGAAAATCTAAGGTTCCCATGGGGTTTTTTAGGCTGATACTTTTTGCATCAAAACTAGCGGGAATTAAAAGCTTTTCTCTAAGTTCGTTCATATCCTTTCGCAAGCTAAATTCCCAAGTATAATTTACAAGATAGATCCTAGGATTATGATTTATACGAAGATAACGTCGACCACTGAGTGCGGCGACTGTACCAACTTCTATTGATTCTGTCTTTTGAGGATATTTTAATACAAGCTCTGTTGGCCTATCCTTTCCATCTTTTGGCAAAAAACCATAAATGTCTTCGTTGATATCGCTTCCACTTGCAACGACTTCGATATATTTTTCTGCTGCTAGTTGATTCAAAAATCCCAGTACAGCACTCGTGCTTGCAATATCCTCTACTGGCTTAATCATCTGCCAATCCTTATCGATCTTTTTAAAGACAAACTCACCGTCTGGATTTTTAATCGTAAACTCTTGAATTTCTTCAACTGCCTCAGTAAAGATTACTTTTTCTTTTTCTTCTTTTTCTTGTTTTTTTTGATTACCTTTGTATTCAAAAAAATAGGCATACCCAACAACGAGAAGAACGATCAAAAATAAAAAACCAGTGGATCTCAATATTTTCATGAATAACGTCTCCTGTACCAAAGGATAACACTCGAAAATAAAAAGACAAAAGGAACAATGATATAAAGTCCCCATGTAATAAGTAAAGATTGGGTTGAAGTCATAAAGAATGCGGATAGTTTTAACTTTTTTGGCCGTACACTAATCAGCTCTTTTTGATCAGCCATGTAAGCAATGGAGTTTAAAATGAGGTCTCTGTTAAGAATAGAAACCTGAATATCGTTGTTATTAATAAAATTACTGTCTCCATAAAAGATAAACTTAAAATCTTTCTTAGCACCAGGCAATTTTCCCTCTGTTAAGACTCCAATATCTCGAGAACGAGGCCTTTCTGTTTTGGGGTCGACGTCAATACTTTCAGATAAAACATTTCTGACAAGGGTCTGTGGCGAAGAACCCACAAGTACTTCATGACTTACGCCTTCTGTTTGTCCCTTAAACCCAACCTCAGATGTGATATTAAAATTGGTATTAGCTTTAAATCCCTTTGTTATGTTGGACTTTCCCTCGGGATATGAAAGTCCTACGGCTAAATACTGACTACCTCCAACTCTCATACCAGCGAAATCTATAATGTAATTATTTTTAAAATCGACATCAAATATCTCTGCTAGTTTCTGTATATGGCTTTTTTCTCCAGGATCTGCTGCTACCAAAATCCTGCCACCGTTTTGCGCATACTCTTTTAGCGCCTTAATTTCTCCATCATAAATAGGCGTTTTAGGTCCAATAATCAGAATCATTTTGGCATCTTCTGGTATTTTATCAGACTGCAATAAATTTAAAGTTTTCACTTCGTAGTTTAAATCTAAAAGTGATTTTCTAAGATAGCTAATACCATCACGCCCTTCATCATTAATATCTCTTTCACCGTGTCCTGTTAAAAAATATATTGTATCGGTATTACTACGGCTTAAGACATAGACATTGTTAACGAGCGTTTCTTCTGCTTGTTCTGGCTGGAGCATATTGATGATGCTAACAAGTTTTTGTTTTCCTCCATAAAGAATAACAACATCGCCCATAGCTGAAACATTATACTTTGCCTTAAGATCAGGTCTCTTGTCGGGATCATACACTTCATAAGAAACCTTTGAGTTTTCATACCTCATGCGCTCGGCTACCTCTGTAAACACAGCTTTAGTTTGTGCTATTTGGGGATCATCATCCTTAAAAAAGCCGATAAGTTCGAGCTTTTCATTAAGCCCTTTAATAATCTGAATACTCTGGGGTGATAAAGAATTTAGCTTCTCTGTTGTTAAATCCCACTTTTTATCTCGAGAAATAGAAATATAATTAACAGCTATCAATAAAACAACAACCAGCAAAATGGCTGTCCCCATATTCATTCCATGCTTCGTCGTCTTTAATGAAAAAAACTCTTTAAGATTATCTTTTTCAATAAAGATACTCAAACCAACAAAGAATGCAAAAACCCCCCACAAAATCGGAGTGGAATATGCAAATGTAATTCCCAAGAGTGACTTTAACGCTGATCCCACCACCAAAATAAAAAAGCCAACAATTAAGAAAAATTGCGTTTTACGACTCACAAATTACCTCCACCTTGCTGATTCAATAACCCTTTGAGTTAGGAACATAAAAAAGACGATCACACTTAGTAAAAATACAAAGCTTGTTAAATGAACAGATCCCTGAATAAAGTCTGTTAAGTGTTTTGAAATAGAAACGTGATTTAAAACATTACGTACCGCTTGATTTTCACTTGTTTGCGTGCCCCAAACAATAAAAATACAAAAAAGATTTAAGACCACAGCAATAACATAAGAAAGGATCACAGAAGATGTTAATGAAGAGCTAAAAAGTCCAATAGCAATATAGACACCTGACACTAAAAACAACCCAACATAACTAGAAAAAAGAAGCTTCCAGTCTACATCTACAGCAAAACTCATACTGAGGGGATAGACAAACGAGATGGCAAATATACCCAATAACATGGCCACTACGGCAAAAAATTTACCAAGTACAATCTCGGTAGATGTTATGGGAGATGTCAGCAATAAGTCCATCGTTCGAGATTTTCTTTCTTCGGCAAAGGAAAAGGCTGTTATTGCAGGAATAAAAAGCATCATCATAAAGTGCATAAGATAAATCATCTGAGAAACATAGCCAGTATGAAAATTAACTCCCCCGTCTTGCCCCTGTAATGCAGCTCCCTCTGTTCGGAGTTTCAGCATCTCGATTGCACTATAAGAGACAAAGCTAATTAAGAGAGTAAATAAAAATAGAATAAAAGAAAATCCTGGTCCCTTAATTGCCGTTTTGATTTCTTTTTTTGTAATAATAAATGATGAGATCATGGGCGATTTTCCTCCGTGTTAGACGTCAACTTTATGAATATCTCTTCAAGATCACCTTCAACCGGCCTTAACTCTAAAAGTCCTACTTTATCTTGAAGAATGAGTTGGGCCACTTTATCTGTTGTTGAGTCAATAGCCCGTACATCAATTAGGATTTGACCAGAGATTCCAGATTTTGCATCCAAAACACCATCTATTTTTCTTAAGTTTTCTAAAAACTGCGGGGAAGAATTTTTAATTCTAATCATAATTTGCTGAGATCCCTTTAAATGACGATTGAGTTGATCAAGGCTGTCTTCGGCAACAATTTTTCCTTTGTTGATAATGATGATTCGATTACACGTTGCTTGGACTTCGGGTAAAATATGGGTACTCAGAATAACAGTATGCTCACCAGAAAGTGTTTGAATCAAATTTCGAATTTCTGCCACTTGTTTTGGATCTAGTCCAACCGTTGGTTCATCTAATATTAAAATTTCGGGTTCTGCCACAATAGCTTCTGCAATTCCAACTCTCTGACGAAATCCCTTTGAAAGATGGCCAATCAGTCGTTTTTGCACATCTCCAAGAAAAGTTTTTTCAATTGCACGATCCACTTTTTTTGAAATTTGTGATCTATCAACTTTTTTAAGTTCTGCTACATAGGCAAGATAATCTCGCACAATCATATCCAAATACACCGGGGGAACTTCGGGAAGATAACCAATACGCTTTTTAACTTCAATGGGATCTTCAAAAACATCAAAACCTGCAACCTTAACTTCACCACTTGTCGGAGCCATATAGCCCGTTATGATTTTCATTGTTGTCGTTTTTCCCGCACCATTGGGGCCAAGAAAACCAACGACTTCACCTTTTTTGATTTTAAAATTTAATCGATCAATGGCTTTAACACCACCATATGATTTTGTTAGATCCTTGATTTCAATCATATTTTACCCCGCTTTGAATGTCTTATTTTCTTAGCTTATTGACACAATCGTCAAGAGGTTACATTCGACAAAAAAGAACTTTTTCGTTGGAATAGCTCACCCTACCAAGCTTATCTCCCTTGATAGGACGCACGTACCGACAATCTGTGTAGAAAACTTCAAAAGTATCTCCAGATTTTATAGAATGAAGACTCTTTTTTGATTTCGAGGCTACAAATTGTGCAACTTTTTTTAAATCCTCATCTGAAATATCCAAATTCCTTGGCCTTCGAATAATACCGTGTGCACCAGGGTAGTCTTTTAAATGCATCCAGATATCCCAACTCTGAGCATATCTTAAAATTTCAATATTTTCTTGAGCATTTCTTCCTACAAAAACTTCAACTTTATCGTTTAGCCAAAATCTGTAGCCTTTCCACGAATCTGCCTTCTTACTTTTTGGTACAACTTTTTTTTCTTGTGGTAAAAAACTTTGAATGGAGGCTTTTTCGAGATTATGAATTTCTTTTTGAAGCTCTTGAAGCCTCTGGCGAGCTCCATTTAATTTTTCTTTCACCTTCTTATTTAACTTAAATACATTTTGTATGTTCCAAGATAGTCCCTTTTTATAATCAATCCATTTTTTAAACTCATCTGGAATATCGAGCTTTTGATGGGTCTTGAGCCACTCACCTATTGCTGCTGTCGAATCTTTTTCTAACTCTTCTATCTGGCTCTTGATTTTCTCCAGGGCATTCTTCTTTTTTTGGATAGCTTTTTCTTTTTCTTCAAGAGGGTCCTTTGTTTGAGATTCTCCCTTTTTAAGATTCTCTAACACCCATTTTTGCGTTCGCTCGTAAATGGATAAGCCAGATTCTTTATCCTCGATCGTCTGAAATGACTCCATTTCTCTTAACTTATGAGTTGAAATTTGTTTTAAGGAATTTCCCTCTCCACACCTTGCAATAATATTGCCAGCATGTGGGATAAGCCGAACTTCTAAAGATAACGGCTCTTCATATCCAAATTTAAAAACAACAACTCGACCATACTCTTTAAGCCAGGAAATTTCTGAAAACCTTTTTCCAATAAGATGCGCTTTTAAAAAAAGTTGAATCGGTGATGATTTTTTAAGTTTTATAAATTGTGGAAGCTTTTCGAATATAAAAATACTCGGTGCGTGGGGAGAAATCTCAAACCAAAGAACAACTTGTTTTTTTTGAAACAGTATCTCAAGCCCAAGACCATATTCAGAACAAAAAATCTTTTGTACCTTACCATCCAAAAACTCTTCAAGTTCTTGGACATGACCTTGCATTTCTTGAATACTTAATGGCTTCACCTCTCCCATTATGACACACCTCCAAAAAGGTGCCAGCCGCTTTTTGGGAAAATGAACCTGGCACCATAAAATTTGCAAGTCATATTATTTAATAATATCAATAGCTTGCAAAAAAGCGGCTGGCACCTTAGCCGAAAAGTTGGCTGGCACCTTTTTTCAGTGGTAGTCTGGTAAAAAATGGATTTAAAGAAATATATTCTAAAAAAAATTAAAGCATCTCTTAAAAAAGAGGCTTACGAAACTTTAAATAAAAAAGAATTTGCAGAAAGATTAACTCAAGATCTTGTCAAAGAAAATGAATTCAAAAAACATATAGAACTGCAAAAGACCCAAGATATTCAAGACGATCTCCAAGCTGAAGTCTATGAAGCCTTACAAAAGATCACTTATGGAACATTTTCTTTAAAAGAATATTACGATTCTCAAAAAAAAAATAAAAAATAAACATTTTATATTTTCTTTTTATATTTTCTTTTAGTGTCCCACACTCAAACAAAGGCCATATTCAAAACTAA
Source organism: Bdellovibrionales bacterium (assembly GCA_039810365.1). GTDB lineage: Bacteria > Bdellovibrionota > Bdellovibrionia > Bdellovibrionales > JAEYZS01 > JAEYZS01. The sequence goes on from JBDHWX010000016.1 coordinate 9,309, forward strand.
GTTAATTTTTAGAGATCCTAAAAAAACCATTATCTCGAACACTTTTATTTACTATCGAAGATCGCTTTTCACCTTGATCAAAAATCTCAAGTGTTGCCTTTATTTGAAATGGTCCTCTTTGAATAGCAATGGATATCCCACTTTGTGACTGAGAGCTCACCGCAAGATCGATATTATTAACACTTCCTCGTTTAAACCTTTGAGACCTCAATGTTTGAATTTCATCTCTAACCTTAACCTCTGACTCCAAATACGAACTCTGTGAGCTTAAATCGTAATATCCCTGTATCGGCAAAGAACTCTCTGCAATTTGAATTGGTGTTGATAAAAGTATTCGAGAGGCCTTTTTGTAAAGAAGAAGTACAATCTCACAACCCTTCTCACTAACACTTTTTTTTAAACAATATTGTTCAGGAGTCTCTTCTTGATCGCCAGATGATGACACCCGAGCCCTCTCATGGCGATTTTCGGTATCTCGTGCAAAACTTGTACGATAAGAGGATCTTCTTAAATTTTGGTTAGAAAAATCTTGAGTACCATCTGGCCTAGAATAACGACTCTCTACAGCCAAATCCTCTCGAACCTGATCTGAATCGTGATCTTGACCCTCCTTATAGGGGATTCCGATAAGTTCTGAAGTCATATAAATGGCTTGTGTAAATTCAAGATTCTCTACCTGCTGAAGTTTTTTTGCAAAATCTGTTAATGATTCTTTTGTTGTAGCATCCTTAGCCTTTTGAGATTTAAGAGCCAATGGATAACCCGCTTGCCCTTGACCTTTGTTGGCCCCATGTCCGCCTCCTGTGGCCGTTGGGAATTTTCTATTAGGTTCGGCACATGCAACAATAAGAATCAAAAGAGCCAAAACCATTATCAATTGGATGAAAAAAATATGATTTTTGCCGTTAAGTTTCATGCTTTCTCCAAAACTCAATAAATTCAATATCTTACGCGGGATTAAAAAAAGAATCCCACTTCTTATATCTAGTTAAGCAAAAATGAGACCCTCTTTTCTGAGCCCTTATATGATTTGAGAATCTTATCTTCCCCCATAGGGGCGTAAAAAGGTCTCCATTTTAGCCAAAAAACGTCTTTTTTTAAAACCACAATAGCCTTTTATGCATTCAAATCAAATAAAAACCATCTTATTGGCCCAAGGCTTGCTTTTGATAATGGCGTTGGAGGTTTTCCATGAGAAAACAGTTATTGAGCTTAAAAGCACTTGTTGTCCTTATTTTGTCGGCAATTGGCCTTGTTGCCTGCGGCCCTCAAAACAAAATGAAAACCATTGATCTTCAAAGACCATTTCAAGAAGTCATCACCAAAAATGAAGAACTTAAAAATAAAGATATTATTACTAGCGCAACACAAGTTTTTGATAAAAATAAAGAAAAAGAACAGGCCCTTAGTCAGACAACCCAACCTGCTACATCAGAAAATGTTACCCCACAGACTTCTAGTAATCCCAACTTTCAAAGCTCTCAAAATCTTGCTCAACGTATTCAATATATTAACTTAAAAAATATCAGCCAAGAAAAAAACTTTGTAGAAATCGTTGTTCAAGACGTATCTGGAGATCTCAATGATATCGTTTTTACAGATAACAGTATTATTGTTAAAAAGGTGATTAATGGAAATATCAGTGATCAAGATGGTCGTCTCACTTTTCCTATTCGAGCAAACGTTGAAAAGAATGAAGAAAAAGGATTACTTTTTGTTAACTTCGTAGAGGAAAATAAAAGAGAAAACCCTTCTGTTAATGCTGTCTTGAGGACTTCACAAGCTAATATCAATATATTAACGGGCGTTCCCTTTCTTTCTGAAGAATCAAAACTTCTTGATAAACAAAATGTCATTATTCGATTTGCACAGCTCTATTTTATGGATCAGCAATTACGTGATCAAAACAAAGCTATTGTTCTTGAGTCTCAAGCCAATAAGGTCTTTATTCAAACAAAACGCCTTGTACAACGTGACAGTCTTGTTGCAAGAATCATGGGTTCAAAAGAATACCAAAGCCTTCTTTTAACAGGAAGCCTTTCTCACCAACAAGATCACTCCACTATTCTAAAGTTTTCAGCAATTCCAGGCTTGACTCAAGATCAAGACTTACAAAAGTTTTTAGAAAATTTTGATATCGGTATCCAAGTTCAAAGCAGTCTTTTAACAGCTAATAGCTTTAAACTCTTTTTAACAGGCAAAGGTGATAAAGATGATCAAGGCTTTGTTTATAATGTCAGCCTGAAACAACCATTAAAAGATGGAGCTGATTTTAGCAACGTCCAAGCTGGTAGTAGCTCAACAGCTCCTGCTGCAAAACCTAATTTTGGCAACGTTCAAGCTGGTAGTAGCTCAACAGCTCCTGCACTTGACTCAAAAGCCAATCAAGAGATACAGAGACGAGAGAAACTCCCCAAGAGTTCTCAAACGTTAGATAGATTAAGCGTTTTTAAGCTTTAATTTCAAAAAAGCCTGTAATTTTTCTTAAGGTTATAGCGATTTTTTACCCCTTTGTTCATTTTTAAGCAAAAAGACGATATAACCTTAACACCATGAAAATAGCAGCTCTTTTCAGTCTTTTAAAAAAACAGATCCTTTCTTGTGTCATACTTATAGCTCTTTGCTCTTGTGCAAAAAAATCTGCACCGGCACCGGCACCTGCACCTGCTCCTGCTCCTGCACCTGCTCCTGCACCTGCTCCTGCACCTGCTCCTGCTCCTGCACCTGCACCTGCTCCTGCACCTCCTCAGGTTATGGAATCTCCTCAAGAACAAAAATCCAATGCCATCCTCTCGCCCAACGTGAACGAAAAAATTCATTCTGTTATCCAAGAAAACTTAAACGCTCAAGCTTCCAACCCACTTTATCAAATTGAAGAAGGGCCAAATTTTGAACTCATTAATCGTATTAAAAAAGTCTCTTTAGATACAAGCTCAAGAATTCCAAAACTTTCCGTCGAAACAATCTCTGGCACAACAAACTTTGACTATATCCCATCTCCTTCAGCAAATCGCGACACAAGTCTATACTATCAATCCTGTCATAAAGAAGAATTTAAAGATCAAAATAGTCAAAAAGAGAGCTCTATTGATGTTTGCACTTATGAAGCACGCGTCGATATTTCTTATCAAAAAAATTCAACTCAAGCCTTGATTGCAATCAAAAATATTGAATCACAAAATACAACAGGATTCATTAATATATTTTATATTAAAAAGTCTGGCAAAATCATCATCCTCGATGACTCTCTTTCTCAAGAACAAAAAAATAATCTTTCTTATGGCTCTCGTCATTTCCTAATGTTTACAAAAAAATACCCAGATATCACCGGTGAATTTTATTACGTTTTGGAAAACAAGGAACACAGTACTACGGCAACAAGGTTTCAACTCAATCTCTCGCAAGATTCCTATGATCTTAAATCAGAAGTGAATGTTACAAAATACCTACAACAACAAAATATTGTGCGAATTCCGCTGAGTCCCCCAAGCAATCTTAGTTTAGATAAATTCTGGCTAAGGTTGTTCGGAAAGAGTTCGGATAAATCTTACCTTTCTGCCACCGAATTCAACTATCTGATAGAAACTCGAGAAAACCCTGCAGAACTTAATCAACTCAAGATAGAAGTAAAATTAAAAACTGCAAACTCTGATTCCTCAAATGATATTCCCGTCATCTTTTTAATGGATTTTTCATGAAAACTTTTTTTATAGAAAAAGAAATTACCTACGATGGCGCACAACTTTCCTCCCTTTTTGCCTACCTTAATTATGAAATCATGGGAAATTCAATTATCTCTTTTATTGGCCCATGTGATGTAAACTTTGAACACATGGTGGACGGCGAAGATCTGCTTGCAAAAGCTACTATCTGCGGAAGCAAAATGCTCCATTTTATTATTGAAATATTTGACGAAAAACTGAGTACCGCTGTTAGCTTACAGCGTCTCTTTGCAAGTATTGTTCGAGACTATATCTTTGAAAAAACATCTGGCAAATTTTCACTCAATAGAAAAGGTGATGACCTTTTTTGGAATAATAAAAAGCTCAGTATTAGTATTGCCACAACTTCATCAAGGTCGTGTATGATCCATTTTGCTATGAATGTATCAAATGCCGGAACCCCCGTTCCCACATGCTCTCTTGAAGACTTTCAGATCTCACCCTATCAAACCGCAAAAGATCTTATAGAATCCTTTTCTCAAGAGTTTAGCGGTATTCAAGAGGCAACATGGAAAGTCCGCAGCGTCTTATAAGCTTTTTATTGCCCTAAGGAATCGAAGGCACGATTCACATTTTTGACAAATCTCTGAACCACCGAAATAACACGGCCACATCAAATCAAAATCAATATTGAGTTCTTTTGCCCTTTTGGCAATTTCGATTTTATTCATATGAGTTGTGTAACATTTTACTTTTATTTTTTTTAGAGTAGAATAATTAAAGGCAACATTCAAAGCCTCTAAGTATTCTTTTGAGTTATCAGGAAAGGTCATGGCTTCTTCTTTATTAAAACCAACAACCACAGCATTTGCACCAAGGCCTTCCGCAAATCCAGCCGCAATATTGATCATGATTCCATTTCGATTGGGAACCCAAACAGATTGCGCTGATTGAGAAGTACTTTTCTGACTGTCCAACAATACATTGACTGGTATTTCTTTCTGAGGCGAAACAAGACTTGTCTTTGTAAAGAGATCAAACCATTTGGTTTCTAAAATCTTGTGTTCAACGTGATGTTTTTGACAGATTTTTGAAGCATGGCTTATCTCTTGGGCTGCTGCCTTTTGACCATAATCTAAAGTTATACACAACTCTACTTTTGTCTTTTGAAGAGCCTCATAAAAGTTAACTGTTGAATCCAAACCTGACGATAATAAAACAACCGTTTGTTCCAAAAAACCTCAATTATTGTTTAGCTTCTTTAGTCTTCTTCTGTCCGCCCTTTGCCTTAACTTTCTTTTTCTTTATAGACTTCTTCTTTGAAGTGGCTGATATTTCTAGAACTGTTATTTCTGAATCTGGCTTAAATAAAATACCCTTGATATTTTTAACAGCACGTACTGGATTTTTTTTAAGCTCTTCGCTAACTCTTCTTGCTCTCTCCAATACCTGCTTGGCAACAGCCTGAAACGTCTCCTCTTTAACCTCAAAGGGCATACTTTGTTCTACCTTCTGAAACAAAGAAGATTCTGAAATTTTTTTATTATTCTTTAAGCAAGACAAAAAAAGTTCTGCCTGCTTTGTTCCTATTTTTTTTGCATTTAATAATCTCATAAATCTTAACTCCTTTAAGACAACAGCCCTTGTCTGATGTGTTTTATCATTATTTGTATCGCTTTTGTACCATTAAAATAATTCCACTTGGGTTCTCCAATAATATCAACAACATCGCCCACACGAATATCTCTACTCATTACACCTGGTGAAAAGATAAGCGCATCTTTCACCTCTTGCCCTTGCTTTAATACAAATTTTAAATGTCCTCCTTTAAGCTCTCGAATTTTTAAAACTTCAACCCTTTGAAATAAAAATTCAAAGTAAGGAAATCCTTTTCCAAAGGGTTCCAAAGATTCTATCCATCTCATAAAAGAAGGAGTTAACTCCGTAAACTTTAAAAGAGTATCGTAAAAAGTGTTTCTTGAGTTTTCTCCTTGAACACTCTCACGAAAATAATGAGCAAAATATTTATCAAGAAGCAATGCCTTTTCTATACTTAAAGAAAAACCTGCCGCTTGTGCATGTCCACCATGCCTGAGCAACAAAGAACTTCCACCCTCTAAGATTTGTGTGAGATCTAGCAAACTCTCTTCTGGCAATCTTGCACTTGCAACAATTTCACCATCGCCTGTTACAGTCCCTACAAAAACAGGAACTCCATATGTCCCACAAAGTGATGTGGCCACCAATCCAATAACCCCTTTATGAAAATTCTGACTCCACACCCATATGTAGCCATGCTGGTTCAACTCCTCTTTTAAAAAAATAGCTTTTTCTAGTGCGTTTTTTTGAAAAGATCTCCTCATCTCTTGTGTTTTTAAAACATGAGCAACCAAACCTTCTGCTTTCTTGCTCTCTGTTTCTAAAAAAATATCTCTCGGAAGATACTCCGTTTCCATTCTAGAAAGAGCATTCAGCTTAGGGGCAATTTGTATTGCAACTTCTTGACTCGTTAAATTTCTACTTCCAAACCCCAAAGTATCAATCAAAGCTTTTAAAGCGGGTCTTTGCGTTCGTGAAAGTCTTTGTAATCCATGTTTGGTGAGAATGCGATTTTCAGATATAAGTGGAACCATATCAGTTAGAGTACCAATAGCAAAAAAGTCTAAAATATTTTTAAGATCAAATTCACTTTCACTTCCAAAATATTTTAAAGTCTTTTTCAAACCCATAAGGAGAAAAAAAGCAACACCCGCTCCACATAAATACCCTAAATTCGAAGTACATTCTTTTTGATTTGGATTGATAATGGCATAGGCCTCTGGCAAAGCTTCGTATGGAAGATGATGATCTGTAATAACAAGATCTATGCCCAAATCTCTTGCTTTTTGAGCAGCTTCAAGTGCCGTAATGCCAACATCTACAGAAATGATAACCTGAACACCCAAGCTTGCCAACTCTTCGACTGCGTGAACATGAAGACCATAACCTTCCGTTAATCTCTTGGGTTGGTAAATTATTAGGTCTTGAAAGCCAAGCCCCCTTAGCCCCTCATACAAAAGCGCAAGTCCAGAGGAGCCATCCAAATCAAAATCAGCATAAATAGCAATCTTTTCTCTATTTTTTAGTGCATGAAAAAGCCTTTGGCAGACCTTCTCCATATCCTTTAAAGAAAAAGGATCTTGCATATCTTTTAACGACGGAAAAAAAAGATTTTCTATGGATTCCTTTGTTAAAAATCCACGACCTTGTAGAGCATTCCAAATCGGAAGTGGCATCGCAATAGGAGGCTGTGATTCTTTAACATGGCCTCTTAAATGCCAACTCACAAGGCTCCCCCTTTTTAAATGCGCAGGCACACGCTAAGCGCGAGCTTTCTTCCTTCTCTGCAAAATATCTAAATAAATCACACAAGGTGATGCAACATAGATAGAGGAATAGGTTCCAAGAACAATACCAAAACACATAGCTAAAGCAAAATCTTTTAAAACACCATCAGTATAAATATACAAACAAAGTACGGAAACAAATGTCGTAAAAGATGTCATGATTGTTCGACTTAATGTATCGTTAATGGCTTTATTAATCACCCAAGGAAAACTTTTGTCTTCATAGAGGCCAGCCGTTTCACGAATACGGTCATAAACAATAATCGTGTCATTAATGGAG
>JBDHWX010000017.1:0-16496 GCA_039810365.1 Bdellovibrionales bacterium
TTCCCATGCCAGGAACTTCTCCGGCATGAGGATTTAATCCCAAAACACCCACACGCCTTTTCTTGGTAGGAATTTTTAAGAGGTTAAAAAATATTTTTGCATCATAAAAAAGAGTCGAAATATTTTTTGCATTCAATTTTTGTGAAACACTTTTTAGAGCAATATGATCTGTTGCCAAAATAAGCGAAAAGTATTTTCCAACAAAAGCCATGCGAACGGGCCTTTTTAAAACCCGACGCATAATATCGGTATGTCCGTGATCCTTAAGACCAGCGAGACGAATTAAATTCTTGGACAGTGGAGCTGTTACAATGGCTGCAATTTTTTTATTTTTTGCAGCCTTAACGGCTTCCTCAAAACATAGCGCGGGATTTTGGTTTGTTAAAATCTCAATCGCCTGATGATATTGAGATTCTAGCAAAAGGGCCTCGGTTAGACTTTTAACAGAAAGAACATGGAACTTTTTTCTAATAAGAGCGTCGTATCTCTTTTCGCAGGATGGGTTTTTGAAAAAAAGAAAACGAACACCACGCCTTGGCCCAATCTTAGCAAGAGCCTTTGCGCTCACCTCAAAGCCAATGCCGTCGGGATCCCCGGTTGTGATTAAAAGAGTTTTCATTTTATTTATTTATTTTAACAAAGGACTCTTGTTTTTTTTGGGCAATCCAAAACTTAAACTGCTGGGCAAAGGCGCGCTCGTAGAGAAGGTTTTGAATTTCCTTCTTTTTAGATTCGTATACAGGATCATTTGTGATTTTTTTACTCAAAAGTTTTACAATATGGTATCCGATTTTGGTTGCGATGATTCCAGAGTGTTCACCGGGAGAAAGTGGCCGCACAGCATTTTCTAAATCCTTTAAAAACTCGCCACTTTTAAAAGTTCCAAGAAATCCGCCGCTCACATAATTTGGGTCTTCGCTATATTGTGAGGCAAGGGCATCAAAAGGCTCTCCTTGATTCAGCTTCTGAAGAACTTTTTCTGCGCGAGCTTTTGCCGCCTCCTTATCCCCACCTTTTGGCAAAAAGAGAATATGAGCAATAGAATATTCATAGCCCGTTGTTTCGCTCCCCTTATAGTGGTTGAGATAATAGTTTTGAATATCTTCATCTGTAATTTTAATTTTAGAGTAGATTGCTTTTTGCACGAGGGCCTGTCTTTCAAGGCGCCGCTTTACAAAGTGTTGATATTCGGCAAAAGAAAGCCCTTCTTTTTTTACTTCTGCCGCGAGCTGAGCTTTTGTGATATGATTACCCTCAGCAATTTTTCGAATCTCTTGATCTACTTTTTCAAGAGTAACAGAGAGACCATCTCTTTTAACCTCAGAATCAATAATTCGCTCATCAATAAGCTGATCCAATAAAGCACTTGGATCTTTTAAGAGCTTGGATCGATCCATAGCAAAAAGATCATCGACGAACTTCCCGCGCGACAACTCTTTTTTATAATTTTCCAAATCTTGCTGTGTTACGATCTCATCATTTACAATAGCCAAAACTCTCTCTACAATCTCTGCGCGAAGAGCAAGAGAAAAGAATAAAGATAAAATTAAAATAAGCTTCATAAACACTCCACATCAATCCCCTTGGGGTCTCACTTGAATTGCGTCGATAGCTTCGTCATTTTTAAATACTTTAGAGTTGCGCAACTGTTCTTCAAGCCAAGCCGAATATATAGCCTGTTCTTTGTTAGACTTCAAGACTCGCTCAATGCGCTCTTTGACCTCATCAAAAGGCAAAAGCTGTTCGGGTCGCTTTCCCGTAACTTCGAGAATATGAAACCCGTAAGGGCTTTTTAAGACGCCTGTGCGCTGTCCGACTCGTAAACCAAAGGCCTTGTCAAAAATATCAAGAGAGCCCATTTCAACCCATCCAACGTCCCCACCCTTTGCCGCCTCAGGAGCAATGGAGTATTTTTTAGCAAGAGGCTCAAGAGGCGTACTGGGAGTAATGCCGTGATAAATGCGATTTGCAGTATCTTCATTATCAAGAACAATTTGACGAATACGAATTTGAGCAGGAATATGAAAATCATTTTTGTTTTCGTTATAATAAGAACGCATTTCCTCTATTGTTGGTGAAACGGTTTTTGTTGCTAAAAATTGAAAAACCTTTTTTTGCAAAAGCTTTTGGCCGATGAGATTTTCCCAGGCCCCGAGGCTTTGCTGGGACTGGGCCATTGCCTCATCAAAAGATGTGGCATCTGGGTAATTGGAACGAATTTTTTGAACTTCTTGGCGGACCTCATCTTGGGAAACAGATAAACCATTTTTTTTTGCCCAGTCTAAAATGAGAGAGTCGTGAATAAAGGTTTCTGCAATCTTTTTTTTTGCAAAGTCTACGATATGAGCATCTTTTGCCAAAACAGAATCATAATCATGGAGGTTCTCGGCAAGCCGTTCTGAAAATTCACGGGCTGTCAGCTCGCGATCATTGACGCGAATTACAACGGTGTCTCCTAATAAAAACTTATGATGAAGGTTAAAATATAAAACAATCCCAACAAACAGAAGAGTAAGAATCCCTCCCCAAAAAATAAAAACGAGAGATCTTGATCTTGATATCATAGCTTTTGATTAAAAACCTTAACCCCATATTTTGACTTTAAAGAATTAAAGTATTCGTTGAGTAAAGAAATCTTTTTTTGTTCTATCACGGCCGCACGTAAACGATTTTTATCTGCATCTTTAAAGGGCCGTTCGTCGACGAGCTTAATAATATGAAAGCCAAAGCGCGTTTCGATCAGAGGAGAAATAGCCCCTTTAGAAAGCTTTATTGCGGCATTATAATATTCTGGAACGAGGGTAATGGAAGAATGCCAACCGATATCCCCACCATTTTTTTTACTAATCACATCATCTGAATATAATTTTGCAAGCTCTGCAAAAGGCTTTTTACTGGCTCGAACCTCTTTATAGACTTCCTGTGCACGCTTTTTTACAATTTCTCGATCTTTCGCTGTTGCTGTTGGCTTAATTTCTATCAAAATATGACTTGTACGAATGTCAGGATTTTTTGCATAGAATTTTTCCATGTCGGCTTGAGTTACGTTCATGGCATCCACTTTCTTGCCAACTTCTTTTTCTAAAAGATCGGCATACATAACTTGGCGAAAGCGCTCTTTCACAATGGGATCGTTTTCTAGATTTCTTTTTTCAGCCTCCATAACACCAACCTCGTAACGAACAAGTTCTTCTAAAAATTGCTCTTTAGTCGGAGGATTAAAAGCCTTTGAACGAACTTCATTATACTTTTCTTCAAATTCTTTTTTCGTAATTTTTTTATTTCCAACCTGCGCTACGACGTCGGCGCTTTGAGTAAAACCGAGGGATGCAAAAGAAAAAACAAAAAGAAAAGCTAAGATGCTGAAAAGAGAACGGAAACAAGACATAATTCCTCCTAAAATGAACAAGAAAATTATCTCTGATTCAAAACGGCAATTCAATTTCTTTACAAGCCGCTTGGCTAGCGGCGTTAACAGCAAGTTTTAATGTTTGTGCGAGCTCTTTTGAACGAGGATCTTCACTCTGTGAAACGGCCTCCATGGGGGCCCCCCAATATAAAACGACTTTCGAAAAAGGTTTTGGGAGAAAAGCTTTATTCCAACTTTTTTCAAAGTGAAGAGCAGAGGAGCAAGCCAAAGCCCCAGGATAGATGCGTGCCCCAAGGAGTCGCGAAAGCTCAAAAACCCCGGGTTTGGGCTCATAAATAGGGCCACGAGGTCCGTCGACAGGAACAACAGGATTAAATCCTTTTTTTGCAAGTCTTAAAAGGCCCAAAAGACCTTGGGCGGCCTTCTTGCTTGAAGACCCCTTTGATGTTTTCATCCCCAAAAGCTTTAAAACACCATCCATAATTTGTCCGTCGTCGCTCGTTGATGTCATCGTGACAACAGAATAAAACTTAGAAAAAGAAATCATGGCAAGCTCATGCCCGTGCCAGAGAGCAAAGATAACCGTTTTCTTATTTTTTAAATCTTCATCGAGCTGATTATTGGAGACAATTTTTTGCCGCCAAGTCGAAATCCACAGGCGATAAACAAAAAAAACAAGAAGAGAATAAATTTTAAATTTTAACTTTTTCACAAGTCCTATTAGTGAGCTAAGATTTTTTTAAACTCTTCTTTTAGCTTTGGAACAACGTCGAAAACATCACCAACAATGCCATAAGTTGCTTTTTTAAAAATTGGAGCCTCTGGGTCTTTGTTGATGGCAACAATGACCCGGCTTGAGCTCATGCCCGCCAAGTGTTGAATTGCACCAGAAATCCCACAAGCAATATAAAGATTTGGTGCAACCGTTTTTCCGGTTTGGCCAACTTGCATAGAGTGTGGAACCCATCCTGCATCAACAATGGCTCGCGAAGCGCCAAGCGTTGCTCCAAGTTCTTCTGCAAGCCCGTCAAGAATTTTAAATCCTTCGGCATCTCTCATCCCGCGCCCCCCAGAAACAATGATTGCCGCCTCTGTGAGATCTGGCTTAGAAGATGCCCCTTGAGAGACTTCTTTTACTCGAACACCTGTTGTCGGAGGAACAAAAGATTCCTCAAAGAGTTGGGGCGACGAGGCCTGTTCTGTTGGAACGGGAAGCTGATTTGGCCTCATAAGCACGATTTTAATTTTTGAGTTTTCGGTGAACTGAGCCTCCGCTAAACATTTTCCAGAGTATAAAGGTCTTTTTACCTTAACAGAATTCCCCTGAATAGAGATTGTTGTACAATCATTTAAAAATCCAGCATCAAGTTTTGCGGCAAGGCGCGGAAAAAAATCTTTTGTTCCCAAGGAAGAGGAGCCAAGAAGAACGTCTGGATTTACTTTGCTCACAACACCAAGAGCTGCCGCAAAGAAGTAAGAAGAATTGTAATTTTTGAGAGCAGAATTTTGTACAAAATGAATACTGCTAACGGAATATTTTTTTAAAGATTCAGCGGCATCTTTTAAACCGTCTCCGATCAAGAGCGCGTGAGATTCGTGCCCCTGACAAGCGCTTAAAAGTTCAAGAGATGTTTTTTTAATTTTTCCATTTGCTGTTTCAAGATAAACTAGAATTTTAGCCATATTATAACACCTTTGCTTCTTGTCTTAAAAGTTGAGCCAATTTATGAGCCTGTTCTTGCGGATCTCCAGAGATCATTTGAACAGAAGGCCTTTCTGCGGGTAACTCAAAATGTGTATATTGAACCCGAACCAGTGAGGCATCAACCCCAACATCGGCCAGAGAAAATTCTTGAATGGTTTTTTTCTTTGCTTTCATAATTCCAGGCAAAGAAGCATAGCGCGGATTATTCAAGCCCTTGTTTGTTGTAATCATAGCAGGAAAATCAACCTCAATAATTTCTTTTGCGCCACCCTCAACCTCTCTTTCAACAAGAGCCCCTTTTTCTGTGTAATCAGCCTTGGTTACAGAGGTGACATGGGAAATTCCCATAAGCTCTGCAACCATTTGTCCAACGGCAAAATTGTTATCATCGATAGCAGATTTTCCCGAAAGGAGAATTCCAAATTCACCAATTTTTTTTGCAGCACCCACAAGAGCTTTTGCAACAGAGAGGCTATCAAGAGTTTCTGGGGCATCAACAACAGTTGCTTCATCAGCACCCATAGCAAGGGCTGTGCGAAGAGCCTCAACGACTCTGGCTTTTGGGCCAACACTTAAAACGCGAACCTGTGTTTCTGGTTTTGCTGCCTTTATTTTAAGCGCCTCTTCGACTGCAAATTCATCATAAGGATTTAAAACCCATTTAATACCGGAGGTATCAATACTCGAGCCGCTCACCTTGATTTTGGTTTCGGTATCGGGCACTTGTTTTATGCAAACGAGAATATTCATCTTTGCTCCATGTAAGATTGTTTATATTTTTTGGCGTTAGACTATGTGAAAAAGCTTTCGGGGTCAAAAAGCAAAAGAATCCACAAAGCACACATATTTATCCACAGATATAGGAGCCAAAATGGCCCCACACCACTATATATAGTAACAAAAGGTCTAGTCTGCACAAAAAAAGACCATTTTTTATTTTTTTAACCGTAGGCAGGTGATAGAGTGTCTTTTGTGTAGAGTCTTTCTGCATCGATGAGCCCAACTAAAGTCTAGCCAACTGAGATTTCAAAAAAAACTCAAAATGAACCGATAAAAACAAGAGGTTTTTATGAAATCAATTGGCAAGATCATGGAAGAAATGGGGTTTAATCCGCAGGCCTCTTCAAGCAGCAAGGCCTCATTTATTAAGAACCTTATTAAGCAAGCCTATAATGTTGATGTTGAGATTCCAGAAATCTACAAAGAATCCGGCGAACACTCGCTACAATCTAAAATTGCAGAAATAAGGCAAAAGAAAATTGAGCCCGAACAGCTTGAGTTTAATTTAGAGGGGTTTAAAAAAGCAGAATAACCCTAGTAGCCGATTTCTTTTAAAAAATTTTCGATTTTAAGATTTACAAAATCTGGCATATCCAACTGTGTGCAATGGGTTCCGTGTGGAACGACAAGATACTGGCTGCCACGAATTTTTTTATGTAAAACCTCCTGAAAAGGAGCCGGAGTTACGGTATCTTTTTGTCCCCCAATGATGAGGGTTGGCACATCAATGCGATCGAGAACTCCGGTGCCATCGTATTTTGACATTTGTTCAAAAAGGTTTAAAAAAGTGTCGGCATCAATACTGGCAACACCTTTTGAATAAATTTCTATATCTTTAAAAGAGGTCAGGTTGAGATTAAAACCGCCAGCAAGAGCGCTGAGCTGCATAGCGAGAGGGTTTGTGGCATTTTTTTTCCATACATAAGCAAAGGTTTCTGGCAAAACAGCATAAAGATTTTTAACGTATTGAAACACTTTGTCTACGACATCTGTACCAAACATTCCATTAAGAGGATTTGTAGCAAAACAGTTGATAAAAATAAAATTTGCAAACATTGAGGGGTTGATATCAAAGGCTCTTAAAATAAGTTGTCCGCCAAAGCTATGCCCCCAAAAACTCGCTTTTTCAATTTGCAAGTGTTCAAGAAGGCACGCCATGTCTCTTGCAATAGCATCAATAGAAAGATTTTCTCGGTTTTCTGGGACAGGGGTTGAATGGTGACCGCGCAAATCAAAAACAATGGTTTGATATTTTTCAGAAAAATATTTTAACTGATGTCGCCAGTGATTGATCAGACACACAATCCCATAGGTTAAGACAAGGGGTTTTCCTTCACCGCGAACCTCGTAGTAAATTGGAGTTCCATCGAAACTTTTAAAGTAGCCTGTTTTTTTAGGAAACTGATACATTTTTTTGCCCTACAAAACGTGGAACTGAATGGAGTGTTCGCCGATGTCGACAGTTAGTCCATCTTGAACGGAATCGCTCCATTTTTCAACACCATCAAATACGTACTTCTTTTGATTTGTGCTTTCAATTTTTATTTCTTTGTCGGATTTATAAATTTTAAGACAGAGGCTTGGCAAGTCATGAGACGGTAGACAGAGATCAGGAGAACCGGGCCCAATAAAGCGCGGACCGTAACCAAGAATCCATTGGCGCCCAACAAAAGGCCCACGGGTGACACGAACACAAAGACATTTTTCAAAGATGTCGAGCGGAGCTTCAAGTGTTAATGGCGTTATGGTTTGCAAAAGATTGTAAAGACTCTCTCTCCACGGACTTAATCGAGAGGAGGCTTTTTTTAAATCAAGCTCATTAACAACTTCAATCTCTGTGTTTCCAAGGACGATATGACAACCACGCTCAAGAAGGATTTTTTTTATTTTTTTTCCTTCGCAAAAGCTACCGTTGGTTGAATCAGAATCAACGTAGTAAAATTTTCCAGAGGCAAGCTCCACTTTGCCATGAAAAGATGAGACTTTTGGATCCTTGAGATTTACTGTTGCGCGGCTTCGCCCAAGGGTCATAGCGTCTTGGATTTTGAACAAATCACCACTTCTTGGCCCGGACTTGATTTTAAAATAAAGATCCATGTTTGTTAGTATATTCTAAAGAAGCAGAATATTTCTATAGGGTTAGATACCAAAGGCTAGGCCAAAAAGAGATTTCAAAAGAAGATTTGGGAGTTGCCTATTATCGTCAGATATGGGATGACCTTTCTACAAGAAAAAACCTTGCTCCTACGGGGGCTTAAACCGAAAGGATATAAAATGGCAGCGCCTATTCAAACCAAAGAAATATTAAGACCTTACGAACTTGTTGTGATTATGAAAGTAGACACAACAGAAGAAAAACAAAAATTATTTTTTCAAAAAAATAAACAAATTATCGAATCATTTAAAGGCAAAATTAACCACATCGATTCTTGGGGAAAAAGAAGGCTTGCAAATGCCATCAACAAAGAAAAAACAGGCCATTACTTTCATGTCACGTTTCAGGCAACCTCACAGGTCGTTGCAGAGCTAGAGAGAACAATGAGAATTAATGACGATGTTTTAAGATTTGTTCACACAAGACTTGAAGACGACACGGATCTTGCAAAATATGTTAGCCAGTTCCATGAAACGCTTGCTGCAAATTCGGCACGCGAAAAAGAACGCGCACAAGAGCGCGCAGCCAAGATGAGCGAAAGAGCCAATCGCCCAATGAGACCATCTCTCGGCTGAGCCCTCTAAATGAACATATTGCTAGCCGTTTTTTTACAGCTTCTCTTTTTGATGCTATCGTTAACAACAGGAATTTTTGGGGCAGCCCCGCTCTTGTTGTTATATCGAACGTATCCTCGGATTATTGTTTTTGCCATTCAGGCAGCAACAATTATCATAGCAGTTGCGGCTAAGGCCCCCATGCTGGCCCTTGTTGTTTTTTGCATAAATGTCACAATTGCTCTTTATGCTTCGATGAAAAAACAAAAGCTCTATCGCCGAGCCCTGATATCGGTTTTTTCTGGGTCGATAATTTTTATGAGCGCTTTGACAAGCTATATTGCTTTTGCCCTGCACGAAGAGGTTGCGTCTTGGCTTGGGAAAGAAATAGGCGGCTATCTCAAGCAAAGCCAAGCTTTGTTAGGAGAGGTTCACATTGATATCCATACAATCGTTTATCAGATGCCATCGATTATTATGGTCCTTTTTGCGCTGAATCTGTGGTTTGCCATACTCATAGATTCTAAAACGCAAAAAAAACTTGGAACATCAAAGGCTGAAGCCGAAATCAAGAACTTTAAAGTACCCGAAGCGTTAATTTGGGTTGCAATTGCGGCCCTCTTGTTTTCGTTTGTTAAAACGCCGATTCCTGGGCTTCAGGAAGCGGCCCTTAATGTTCTCAACCTTTCGCTTTTGCTGTATTTTTTTCAAGGGCTCTCTGTTGTTTCTTATATTTTAACAAGTGTGAATGCCGGGGTTTTTATGAAAATTATAATTTATGGAATTTCATTGCCCAGCTACTTTTACCAGTATGTCTTGGAGTCATGGATTTTTGGTTGAACTTTCGAAAGAAAATTTCTAAAAGAAATGTATAAATCAGAAGCGACGAAGCATGTCGCAAAATTGAGGAGATCACAATGAGAGTCATTTTAAAAGCGGATGTAAAAAATGTTGGAAAAGTAGGCCAGATTGTAAACGTCAAGGCGGGCTACGCAAGAAACTTTTTGTTTCCAGAAAATCTAGCGGCCGAGGCAACCCAAAGGCGCCTTAAGGAATACACACATCTTCAAAGCATGGCCGAAGCCAAGAAGAAAAAAGTTATATCTGAAAGAAAGCAAGTTTTAGACAAAGCCGCAGGCAAGACTATTGGCTTTAAGGTGAACGCATCAGAAGCAGAGAAATTATTTGGGTCCATTACTGCGGCAGACATTGCCAAGGAATTTGAAAAAGTCGGCCTATTAATTGATCGACACGATATTGTTTTAAAAGAACCCATTCGTATGTTGGGCCAATATAAAGCAACTATTAAATTTGGAGAGGGCTTAGAGGCTGAGTTTTCTATTTCTGTAGAACGCGCGTAAAGAACAGAGGGGGTTCTTTTGCAAAATGTATTGCCAAATAACATTGAGGCCGAACAAGCTGTCATTGCGGCCCTGATACTTGAACCAGAAAAATGGGACGAAGTCAGTGATTCTTTAAACGAGGATCACTTTTATAAATCCTCACATCGAAAAATATTTGCTGCCCTTCGAGATCTTTCTCTCCGCGGGGAAACCGCCGATATCATTACGCTCACAGAACATCTTAAGAAAAAAGATGAAATGGAACTTGCGGGCGGAGCATCTTATATCGCTCAAATCTTGGACCAAAACCCAACAACAGCCAATCTCAAATCACACGTTCATATTGTGAGTGAAAAAGCGATATTGAGAAAGCTTATCAGCGAATGTCAGGAAGTCGCAACACAGGCCTACGAAGAGCAATTCGAAGATATCAATGCGTTTTTAGATGCGGCAGAAGCAAAGATTTTTGCCATTGCCGAAAAGAAAAAGGCCGCAGGACTTGTTTCGGCAAAAGAAGTCTTAAAGCAAAGCATGCAAAGGCTCGATGAGCTTCATCAACGTGGCGGACAATCGGTTATTGGCGTTCCCTCTGGTTTTTCTGATCTTGATCGCATGACGGCAGGATTTCAGCCAGGTGAGCTCATCATCATTGCGGCCCGCCCGTCTATGGGAAAAACGGCTCTTGCCCTAAATATTGCGGCCCATGCGGCAATTCATCAGGGGAAAAAAGTAGCACTCTTTTCTCTTGAGATGAGCCAAGAACAATTGATGTTGAGGGTATTAGCAAGCGAAGCGGGGCTTGATATGCAAGGACTCCGCGTTGGTAAAATTCCAAACTCTGCTTGGCCAAAGCTGATTAATACAGCCAATGACATTAGCAAGACAGATTTTTATATTGATGACACTTCAAGTATAAGCCCTTTTGAAATCAGAGGGAAATGTCGCAGGCTTAAGGCACAAAGAGGCCTTGATATGATTATGATCGACTATCTCCAGCTTATGGATCTTAAACAAAAAGTGGAAAGCCGAGAAAGGGCCGTGTCAGAGATTTCCAAAACATTAAAGGCTGTCGCAAGGGAGCTTAAGGTCCCTGTGATTGCTCTTTCTCAGCTGAATCGAGGCGTTGAGGGAAGGTCTGATCGGCGCCCCATGCTTTCGGATTTGCGCGAATCGGGCTCTATTGAACAAGATGCAGACGTTATTATGATGATTTATCGAGACGAGTATTACGAAAAAGAAAACTCTGACGCCAGAGGCGTTGCCGAAGTTATTGTTGGCAAGCAAAGAAACGGTCCAACAGGAACCGTTAAGCTTGCTTGGCTTTCTCAATATGGACGATTTCGAGATCTAGCGCCAGAAAGCCTGACTCAGTTGGCGCCGCCACAGGCGCAAGAGGCCTCAGATCGGCCAAAACCAAGAGGCCCTCTTCCTAACTTTGCCCCAAAAGTATAAATCCCAACGTAGGTCTAGTTTTCATTAAGAGACGGCCACCTAGAATTTTATTTTGCCCCAAACTTTGGTTTGATATGTCTTGGCTAAAGAGGGGTGGATGTCATGGAAGACAATCTTTTTAATAAAATTATTGCAGGTACAGGGTTGCCAAAGAACCTTATCTCCCAGGAGTTTTTAAAAAAGATCCAAGAGATGGGGTTTGATAAAGAAACCCTAACCGTTGAGCAACTCCGAGAGGTTTTGTCTGATTATTTACAAGAAGTTATTATTGGGGCACGAGAAGAATTAAAATAAAAATGTGGGCCTAGCTCTTGATGTCGGAGTCAATTGACCCACCGATGCCGTTTCTCTGCTGTGCAGACTAAAATCAAATTTAGTTAAGTAAGAGAGCGGACTTTTATTTTATAAGAATCCATCTTCTTTTTAAGGGTATTTCTATTTATCCCAAGCATTTTTGCTGTTTTGACTTGGTTTCCACGATGAACCCTTAGCGCAAGTTCAATAAGAGGTTTTTCAACCTGTTCGATGACAACGTCATAAAGACCATTCAAATCCACAGAGGTTTCTTGTTGTTCGTCGAAAAGAACTTCAAGCTTACTGCGAACAAGCTTTTCTAAACTAACAGATTTGAGATTTGCAACGAAGAGATGGTTTGGTTGAAAAGCTTCTGTATTTGGAATGGTGTTCATGTTGAAAAAACCCCTTTGGTTAGTGATTGATAATTTGAGTGTATGACTTATACACCTTTTGTCTCTGGTGACCAAACATATTTATGCATTTGTATCTGCATTCTTGCACGGCTTCCAGAGTTCAAAATCCACTCAGAAAGTTGCTTGTTGCTGATGACCCCAAAACTTGGGCTGTACAAAACAGTATATGGTTCACGAGAGAGATGAGTATCTACAAAATTTTCTGCCCATTGAAAATCTTTTTCTGAACAAATGACGAATTTAAATTCGTCGTGTAAGGTGGCGTGTCTTATATTCTCAAGAACGAAAGAATCTGCTGCGCCGCTATTGGGAGTTTTTACATCAATTATTTTCTTGACACGTTTGTCGACTCCTTCACACGTAACAGCACCACTTGTTTCTAAAGAAACAAGATAGCCGAGGTCGCAGAGACGAGACATGAGGCTTAAAGACTCTTTTTGGGAAAGAGGCTCCCCTCCCGTTAGACAAACATATTTTGTTGGATAAGACTTAACTTTATCTAAGATGGCATCAATGGAAATTTTTTGCCCGTCATAATAGGCGTAAGTGGTATCGCAATAAGAACACCGCAGAGGGCAACCAGACGTTCGTACAAAAACAGTGGGGATCCCGGTATAGGTTGTCTCTCCTTGAATGCTGTAAAAAATTTCATTTATTTTGAGCATACACAATCGCCTAAAAAAGAAAAAAATCTCGATGAAGGTCTTAGATGTTTACGATTCCCGACTAGCAAAGTCAATGCGACTTCGCATATTATAGTAGGAGGTACGCATCGCCAGATGAATCAGGAAAAGCTCATGTCAAAAATGTTAGAAAAGTTTAAGCAGGATATAATCTTTATACTCTATTTATCAGGAAGCCTTTTTGTGGGCCTATCCCTCTGGAGTTTTCATCCAACGGACCCATCATTTAATTCGACAGGGACCAAGGCCGGTGTTCAAAACCTTTGTGGCTATTTTGGTAGTTTTTTATCCGATATCTTATATCAATTTTTTGGATATGGCGCATGGGCTCTTGTTTTAGCGGGACTTTCTCTTTCATTAAAAATAATACAGAAAAGAAATGTTCGGGGGGCCAAGTCACACTTTCTTTTGGGTACTGCCTTTGTTTTCATTTCATGTGGGCTTGTGTCTCTTTATTTTCCAGAAAAGAAGATTTTTTCAAATACCATTTATGCAAGTGGAATTTTAGGGATGTTTTTAACAAAGGGGCTTATCTCCATATTTAACAAGACCGGAGTATCTATTCTCTTATGGAGTTCCCTGGCCGTAACAGTTATATTTTATACAGAAAAATCGTTAGGCGATCTGTTTATGACAGCCGTTCCTCATCGGCTTTTTTTAAAGATGAGATCTGTGATTCAATCATTGCCGGGAAAATTTTTTGCTCTATTTAAAAAGAAGGCTAGGGTTATAAAAAACGAAAGAATTATTGAAAATAAATCTATGGAGTCTCTCTCAATCGTGACGGCGCGAGAGGTTTCTAGCGAAACGACAACGCCTCAAGAATCGGAGAGAGATTTTATTATCGAAAAGCAATATGAGAGAAAAGAAAAAATCAATCAAGAATCGTTAAAAAAAATAAAGCGCATTGAAAATTGGGAGCTGCCAAAGTTAAGTCTATTAGAAACGCCTCCTGTTGTCGGGGTTAAGGTCGATGAGCGCACAATTAAGAGAAATACATTTTTATTAGAAGACAAGCTCTCTCAATTTTCTGTGCACGGGCAAGTTGTTGCCGTAAGGCCTGGGCCAGCCGTCACAATGTATGAATTTAAACCCAATGCAGACGTTAAAATATCAAAGATCACAGAGCTAGCCGACGACCTTTCTCTTGCCTTAAGCAGTGAATCGATTCGCATTATAGCGCCGCTTCCCGGCAGGGATGTTGTTGGAATTGAAACGGCCAATCAAAAAAGAGAAACCGTTTATATGAAAGAAATTGTTGAAGACAAAACCTTTTGGGAAGACGAAATTCAATTGCCCATTGCTCTTGGAAAAGAAGCAAACGGTGAGCCCAAAACAGTTGATTTAAGAAAAATGCCACATCTTTTGGTTGCGGGAACAACAGGGTCAGGGAAATCAGTTTTTATCAACACCCTTTTAAGCGGATTATTATTTAAACACTCTCCAAAAACTTTGCGAGTGATTATTGTTGATCCCAAACAGGTCGATCTTGCGGCCTATCACAAAATTCCACATTTGATCATGCCGCCAATCAAAGAACCCAAAAAAGCCGTCGTTGGCCTAAAATGGGCAGTTCGTGAGATGGAAAAGCGCTATCGCTCTATGTCGAAGTTTAATACCAGAGGCATAGAAGCATTTAACAAAGCCGTTCGTGGTTTATCAAAGACGCAAATCAGTGAACACGCGGCCTATAACCAAGAACTTGAGGAGCAAAATCGCAGTAATACCGAGGGTTATTATTTTTCTGAGCTTCCGTTTATAGTCATGATTGTCGAAGAATTTGGTGACCTCATGGCTGTTGACAAGGCAAATGTTGAGCAGCTTATCGTTCGTCTTGCACAAATGGCCAGAGCCTGCGGGATTCACCTTGTTTTGGCCATGCAATCTCCAAGGCGAGATGTCGTGACAGGCCTTATTAAAACCAATATTCCCGGTCGAATTAGTTTTAAGGTTGCAAGCAAGATGGACTCAAGAATTATCCTAGATGATTCAGGAGCAGAAAGACTTCTTGCCCAAGGAGATATGCTCTTTTTAGCCCCTGGAGTTTCAAAGCCACAGCGGCACCATGGCGCCTGGATCTCAGAAAAAGAAATTGCAGAGCTTACCAACTTCTGGGCCAAACAAGCCGAGCCAGAATACGACACCTCAGCAATGAGAATCCTAGATGGCGGATCACAGTCGGGGACCTTTGATTATTCGGCCCCTGGATCAGACGGAGATATTTTTAGTAGCGAAGAAGGTGCCGATGAAAAGTATGATGAGTTGTTGGCGTTTGTTTCTACGCAAAAAGAAGTCAGCGCATCACTTTTACAAAGACGCTTTCGCCTGGGCTACCCAAGGGCCGCAAGAATCATAGAGATTTTTGAAAAAGAAGGTGTTGTGGGCCCAGCAAATGGCAGCAAGCCAAGACAGGTTCTTGTTAGCAAACTCTAGAGCTAAATTCGGTATCCCATAGACAAAAAGGTTGCCCTATAGTACACACAACATATGTATAAAAAAGGATTTCTCACATTAGGACTCGTCTTGCAGACAGCAATGGTGCAAGCTGCGGTGTCGACAGCAAAAGAAAATCTTTCGGCAAAAGCAGCAATTAAAAAAGCGCAAGATTTGACATTGGAACAAAATCGTCAGGAGGCAGTTGAAACCCTAATCCGAGCTTTAAACAAAGAAACCAATGCCCGGGCAAAAAGGGAGTTGCTCTCATCTCTTAATGAACTTTCCACAATTTTTTATACAGAAAAAACACAAAAATTATTTGAATATGCTAGGTCTTTGTTTCGAGACAGCAAAGCCGAGGCCATGGAAAAACTTGAAGCGGCAAAACAGCTTGAGCCAGACAATAACAAAATAGAGCTTTGGCTTTCGCGCGGCTATTTACAGCAGGGCAAGTGTGAACAGGCCCTTGAGGTTTCTCAAAAAGCAGTAGAGAAAAACCCTTATTTTACAGCGGGTGATCTTGTTAAGGTACAAGCACAAATCTGTCTACAAAAAGGAGAAGCTCTTTTGCAAGAAGACGAAGAGCTTAAAAAAATAGAGGCGACATTTCCCATGTATTACCAGCTTCTCATGGCACAACAAGAAATTAATAATAAAAATTATTTGGAAGCGGAGATTCGTTTAAAAAAAGCAGAACAACTCGATAAAAACTTTCCCGAAATATATTACTGGAAAACACGCGCACTGGAAAAACAGGGAAAGGACATCAAAGAGACGGCCTCAAGATATGTACGTTCCTGCAAGGGGCTTTCTAAAGCAGATTATTTAAAATACGAATACGAGCCCAGAACCTGTATTGAGCTTGCACAATTTGAAAAAGAATATAAAAAAATTATAGAAGAAGAGGGCAAAAAAGAGTTATGAAAACAGTAAAACAAGCTATGTTTATCGCTTTGTGTGGCCTTATTCAGGCCTGTGGTGTGCGCGGGGATCCGGTCCCCCCGAAGACTGCTCCCAACATGGGACGAGGGCAGCCAACGTATGGTGGTGCCACAAAAGATCTAGCCTTCCCAACCGTTCCTCCCGTTTACGCTCCAAAGACTGAAAACAAAGCAGATGAAGAAAAAAAATAAAACAATAATTTTTTTTAAATATGTTGGCGCAGGCAATGATTTTTTGATTATCGACTTGCGCAGTCAAAAAATAAAGCTTTCAAAAAATATCAGAAAAAAACTGGTGATAAAATATTGCAATCGTCACCAAGGAATTGGCGCCGACGGTGTTATTTTTTTAGAGAAACCAAAAAAC
>JBDHWX010000018.1:0-16424 GCA_039810365.1 Bdellovibrionales bacterium
ACTGTTTTAATAACATCATCTATTTGCTCAAATGGTTTATGAATGTAGTCATAGGCACCGAGCCTCATTGCATCCAGTGCTGTTTCAAGGCTTGCATGTGAGGTCATAATAATAAATTGAATATCCTGAGATATCTCGCGAATCTTTTGCAAAAGTTGAATGCCCGTCATTCCACTCATACGAATATCACTTAAAATAACATGGGGTGGATTTTTTTGGACTCCAGCAAGAGCGTCTTCAGCTGATGGAAACACCTGGACCTGATACTGAGCATCTTTAAGAGCTTCTCGCAAAACCTCTTGGATACTTTCTTCGTCATCAACAACGTAGACTAAAAAATCTTTACGATACTGTTTGACATCCACTGACAAAACCCACTTATGCCTTTAATTTTGGTTTACGAATATTCACTTTAAATCCAGAACCATCAGCTCCATGCTGCTCACTCTTTGATTCATTCTTTACATTTTCATGAATAAAACTTTTTATTTCGACTTCCGTACTCGCTATTTCTTTTTTAATACTTTCAATACGCTTTTCTATATTTTTTGTCTCTTCTTTATATCCAGTCTCCACTTCCTGTTTAGGCTTGATAACATCTTTTTCTTCATTCAAACGTCTGCTTGCCTCTTTTTTTACATCATGAATACTTTTGGAAATTCCCTCGTGATGTGACTTAAGATAATCTCTCTGGACTTGAGAGTCTATTGTCGTTTCTGTTTTTCCAGAGAACTCGGGAAACTTCAAATTCGTTGAAGTCTCACTGATTTTTTTTAAACTATCTTCAAATCCAGAACTCAGTGTTGGTTCCTTTTTAAGATCGTCTGATATGTTTTCAGATTTTGTCCCTTCTTTTTTTTGTTCCACAGCAGATGTCACAGATGTTGTTGCTGCATCTGCTGTCGCGGCTGCGGCTGCCACAGCAGAACCCGCTCTCGGTAGGTCTATAAAAAAACTTGTCCCTTCGTTGACCTTAGACTCTAAAGAAATCTTTCCTTTGTGGTCTCGAATAATTCCAAAGGAAACCGAAAGCCCAAGACCGGTTCCCTTACCTGCCGGCTTTGTCGTAAAAAATGGTTCAAAAATTCTTTTTTGAACTTCAGTGCTCATGCCATGCCCTGTATCTTTAAGAGTGATGCGAACCCAATCCCCCATATCAGCAACAGAAACCTTGAGTTCTTTAACTTGAGATTTTTCCATAGCATGTCCAGCGTTCATCATAAAATTTAAAAGCACTTGTTGAATCTGATTGGAGTTGGCACTGACGGTCTGTACTGGTTGGATATCACGAATAATTTTTACACCCATAAGACTGAGCTGATGATCAACAAGATCAACAGCCCGATTCACCGTTTCACAAAGATCTGTTGGTGTTAAATCTGGTTTTTCTGCCCTTGCAAAACGCATAAGATTTTCAATAATTTCTTTTGTGCGTCTTGTTTCTTTTTCTATCATATCAAGATGTTTTGTAACATCTGCCTCTTTACTTTTTGATTTTGCAAGCTGTGCATGCCCGAGAATTCCAGCAAGAGGATTTTTGACCTCGTGAGCAATACCTGCACTCAACTGTCCAAATGCGGATAACTTTTCACTTTGCACGAGTGCTGCTTTTGATTGTTCAATTTTTTCATCTCTTTCTAAAAGAGATTTCCTCATAACATCAATAGAGTTTGCAAGATCTCCCACTTCATCATTAGCCTTAACGTTCACATCCGCCCTAAAGTCTCCACCACCAATTTGAACCGCAATATCTTTAAGCTCCTGAAGGGGCTTTGTAATTTTTGAGGCAAGCATATAAGTCAGGACAGATCCGATAACTAGAAATCCAAATCCAAAGGTAAGAACAGTTATAAGAAGGTCTCTTGCTGCTGCAAAAGCTTGCTTTTGTGGTGTGGTAACAACCATGTAAAGATTTGTGCCAGGAATTAAATTATAGTTACCAATAATATCTTCTCGATCTTTAGTACTATAGAGACCACTGCCCGTTTCACGTCCCTGAATAATTTCTTGTATCACCGGATGCTCGGCTATAGATTGTCCAATTAGCTCCTCATGAGGGTGGGCATAAATGTAACCCTTGTTATCAACCAAAAATACAGAGCTTAAATCTCCCTTATAATCCATAATGACGTCACGTAAAAAATCTGGACTTAAAAATCCAACAATACTGGAAAGTTGTTTTTTACTCTCACCTTCTGCATGAATATCAGCCAAGAAGTACATCGCAAAAAATGGATGACCCGTCATATCTTCAAAGCGCGAAAGACGAATCTGACCCGTTCCAAGTGTATCGTAATCAATACTTCGCAAAACCGTCTCTAACAACGAATCATCAAGTTGAAAGTCGCCACCTTTTCTCACCTGAGTCCACTGCGTCACCCATTCTTTTGATGCCAATTGTTTTTGAATCGAAACACTCAAAAAATCATCAAAGCGCTCAAACAAAACGGAGCTAAGATCCTTTCCACTTTTAACTTTCTGAAGTGATTCTTTTGTTGAGACAAAAAGTGCTAATTGATTTTGTAATCCCAAAAGTTTTTGATCTGCCAAACGACTCGAGCTTGAAGAAATTTTACTAGAAAGCTGTCTGATAAAATCGTATTTATCTTCAAAGAAAATTTGCCTGGTCTTCCAAAGAACAGCAAAAATGGTACTTAAAAGTATAAGGGTCACGAGTACAAACATTTTTGTACGAATCGACTTAGTCTTGAGTGGAACTTTCATAGATGCCTTCCTGAGCAAAAAATACAAATCCTCAGTATTATCTTACTTTTAGGAAGCCCCTATAGGCAAGAAAGGCACACTATCCATTGGTCTAGATTTGTGGTCTAATAATAAGAACCGGATAAAAATAGGCATTTCTCTGTAGCGGGATATCTCCCCGTACATTCAAAATCCGATTTTTAAGTCCATATTGAAGACCATCAAGGATCATCCCCTTTTTCACACTCTTGAACTCATCTTTTGTTCCATAAAAACATTTTGGAGACTGTCTTCGAAAAGCTTGTTCAGAAATACAAAAATAAATCCAATGAGTTTTGCTCTTTGGTACAAATTTATCTGCAATATCTTCTACAAGAAAACCTTTTTCACTTGTTGTGGAAAGCTCAATAATCCCTGGTTCAACCTCAGCTGCGACCTTGGCATTGGCACGATCTAACTGAATAATCAAACCAAGGGATATAAAAATTAAAAGCAACATCCAGAAATAAAACCTACGACCCATAAGACCTCCTTCAACCCACTCCATTACAAAGCAAGTCTCAAACCAATACCAAAACGCATGGATTTGTTATTCGCCCTATCTTCACTATATTTTATTCATAGCACTTACAAAAAATGTCATTTACAAGAGAATCCCTTTTTGTGCGCCTTGCCCTTGTTCCTCGACTGTAGTAAAAACCTTGCATGCTCATAAAAACTGATTTTCTTGTTATTGGATCTGGCCTTGCAGGTCTTGCCTTTGCTCTCAAAATGGCAGACCACGGCAGTGTTACAATTCTTTCAAAAACAGAATGTTACAAGACCAATACAAGGTGGGCTCAGGGTGGTATTGCTGCTGTTTCTGCAGAAGAAGATAGTTTTGAAAAACATGTCCAAGACACTCTCAAAGCAGGAGCAGGTCTTTGTAGAATTGACGTTGTAAAAAATGTTGTGGAACAAGCTCCCGACCGTATTCAAGACCTCATTCGTTGGGGAATGCATTTTGATCTCAAAAAAGATCAAAAATCTATGGATCTCACAAGAGAAGGTGGTCACACACAAAGAAGAATCCTTCATGTCAAAGATCATACCGGCCAAGCCATTCAGGAAAGCCTCCTTTCTGCCATCAAAAAAAATTCTCGCATTACAGTCCTCGAAAATCATGTCGCCATTGATCTTTTAATCGATCACAAAACAAATCCTTACCTTGTTACTCCTCCTAGATGTATTGGTGCCTATGCTTTGGATTTTAAAGAAAATAAAGTAAAAAAAATTATTTCAAAAATAACATGCCTTGCAACTGGTGGAGCCGGAAAAACTTATCTCTATACTTCTAATTGGGAGGGAGCCACTGGCGATGGAATCGCCATGGCCTATCGGGCGGGATGTCGTATTGCCAATCTTGAGATGATGCAGTTTCATCCAACATGCCTCTACCACCCTCAAGCCAGAAATTTTCTTATAACAGAAGCTCTTCGTGGAGAAGGTGGTGAACTCATTAACGATCAAGGTGAAAAATTTATGAAGCGCTATCACGAAATGGGTAGCCTTGCGCCAAGAGATGTTGTTGCTCTTGCCATTGACAAAGAAATGAAAATATCTGGAAAACCTTGTGTCTATATTGATATTCGTCATAAGTCCAAAGATTACCTTATAGAAAGATTTCCCGTCATCTATCAAAAATGTGCAGAGCTTGGTATTGCCATGGAAACAGATCCTATTCCCGTTGTACCCGCTGCACACTATCTCTGCGGCGGTGTCCATATCGATATTCATGGAAAAACAGACATTCACTCTCTTTTTGCCATTGGAGAAACAGCCTGTAGCGGGCTCCACGGTGCCAACCGTTTAGCATCTAACTCTCTCCTTGAATGTCTTGCTTTTGCCGAAAATGCTAGTCAGTATATTCAAAAAAATCTTCAAGACTATCCCTATTCTGATGTTGTCCCTCAAGACTGGGTCTACTCTCACAATGAAAATGCTGATGAGCTGGTTGTCATCACTCATATGTGGGATGAGATTCGCCGATTGATGTGGAACTATGTCGGCATTGTCAGATCAGACAAGCGTTTGGAAAGAGCTCAACATCGTCTTGATAACCTGTTAAACGAAGTAAAAGAGTATTACTGGAACTTTAAGCTTCATCCCGATATCTTGGAACTAAGAAATCTCGCCCTTGTGGCCAATCTGACAGTTCGATGCGCTCTGAAGCGTAAAGAATCTCGAGGAGTTCATTACAACCTTGATTATCCCAAAACGTCAGATTCACTCGTCGATACCATTTTGTCATAATATCTTTATCAAAACAAAATTGGCCAAAACTGAATACTCTTGATTTTCCTCTGCAAACTATCATTCTTTCATGGCAGGAAAAGAAACTGTTTTTGAGCCCGCAGTCCCCGTTATTGTGAGTTGCATGGGGTAGTCTTGAATATATATGGCAGGAATATTAAAGTGCACCACATAAGCCGTTGAAAAACGAGTGTGATAAGGGAAAAGCAAAACCTGATCACTCATAGGAGCAAGATACTTCTTAACTGACCCTTGATACCTTTTATTATTAACGTCTAAGAAAATGCGCCAAACAGTTTGTGCCTTTGACAAATCATCAATTTTGGGATCAGGAGAAAAAAAACTTAAAAAAAGATTAGTTTCAGTTTTAAGACTTTTATCAATTTCTTCTTCTTCTTTTGTTATTTGAGCAGAATTATAATCGTAACTTTCTGATTTCTTTTTTAATTGGGCTTTGAGAACATCTGAGTTGAGAATTGTTGCATGGAATTGAAAAATATTGATGAATCCTTCGTAATATTCTGCTCGTGCTGTATAGTGGTTAATCAAAGTATTGTAACTCACACTCTTATTATTCATTTGATACGTTGAACAACTTGAAAAGATAAAAAAGAAACCTAAAATAGAAAAATATCGAGCTGTGTGTTTTAAGGAAAATATTTTCAATTTGCAATCTCCGATTTTGTCACGAGCGAAAGTAGTGTTAATCCTTTAGCTTCAATTTTTTCTCTTCCACCTTCTTGACGGTCCACACAAGTAAGAATTCCTTGGACTCTAAGCCCAGCCATCTCGGCTCGTTCTACGGCTTTAAGGCTTGATCCCCCTGTTGTTACAACATCTTCTAATATAAAAACACTTTGGCCCTTAGAAAAGTTTTTTAATCCCTCGACCCATTCATTGGTCCCGTGTCCCTTGGGTTCCTTACGAATATAAAATGCGTGAAGAGGCTTTTCCCATAAAAGTTCGCTCAAAAGGCTTACTCCTGATGTCATGGGGTCTGCACCCATTGTCATACCCCCAACTCCAGCAAGTTTCTCTTTTAGCATCTGAAGTTCATTCAACATAAGGTACGAAACAAGATAGATTCCGCGCGCATGAAGCAAGGTTTGCTTCATATCAACATAAAAATGACTCTTTAAACCTGAAGTGAGTGTGATTTCCTTTTTTTCATAAGAATTTTTACGAATAAGATCAATAAGTTCTTTTTTAAAACTTTCTCTTTCAAACTTTAAATCCTTCACAAAACCTCCGCCAAATGTTGTTGGAGCCATTTTGATAAATCTTGGAATACCTGCTCTCGCTCAATATCATTAAAAATCTCATGAAAAGAGTTTTCATAAATCATTTTTGTTTTATCTTTTGAACTCAACGTCTCATAAAATTCAAGTGTTGCCTTTGTGCTGACCACTTTATCTTGACCTGCAAGCTGAAACAAAATCGGCAAAGAAATTCTGTCACCCATTTTGCAAACCTTTTTTGTATAAGAAAGCATATCAAGATAGAGCCCAGCGCTAATGCGATCATGTCTTAAAGGATCTTTTGCAATTTCTTCTAAAACTTTTTTATCGTGAGTGAGAATTTTATCTGGAATTTCATTAGACATCGTAAATCTCGGCAAATATCTTGCAATATATTTTGCTCCCATTTTTTTTATTTCAGATGCTTCTAAAGTTATCCCCAAAAGCGGAGAGCTCAGACACACTCCTTTTAAGCCTAAATCTCCTTTTTCAACAAGTGCATTGAGATTAACCAAACCGCCCAGAGAGTGCCCCAGCAAAAAGATGGGATCATCAGAAATTTCTTCTCTTATAAATTGTATCAAGATACCGAGATCGTCACTATAATCAGAAATACTTTTGACAATCCCACGCTTCCCCTCAGAGCGACCGTGACCACGCAAATCCCAAACAATAAACCTCATATTGAGATGAGAAAGTCCTTGAATCAAACGATGATAAGACTCGGAATGCTCGCCAAGACCATGGGTTACGACCAAGGTCCCGTCTGGCTTTTCACTTTCCCACATTTGATAGAAAAGTTCAAAATTACTCTTGCCTCGAAAATAACCTTCACTTTGCTTTAACATACTCTTGAATGTCCCTAGAATTTAAAAAAACGTCAAGTTGGATTGTCTTGAATATAAACCTCATGTATTCTACAAAGATGAATTTAGCACAACGAATACTTTTTAGCATCTTTGTAGTAGGTCTTTTGGGTCTCAACTGTGCATTTGCCCAGTCAAGTGGATCAAATCAACCCTCAGGCCACGGAATCAGTCTCAATTTTGGTCCACTTCTATTAAAAAATGTTCCCGCCTCAAATGAAATCTTAA
Source organism: Bdellovibrionales bacterium (assembly GCA_039810365.1). Lineage (GTDB taxonomy): Bacteria > Bdellovibrionota > Bdellovibrionia > Bdellovibrionales > JAEYZS01 > JAEYZS01. The sequence continues at coordinate 7,328 of JBDHWX010000018.1, forward strand.
GCAGCAGCGCTCTACGTTACGACTATCCACTCAGCAATTCTAATTTTATCGAAGGTGGGTTTCTGATTTCAAATTCCGCAGGGGCCCATTATCAAAATTTAGGAGCAGGATTTCGCGCAGACTTTCCCTTTGAAGATCTCACCCTATATGGTCTTGGGGGCCTTGATCTCGTTCGCCTTAAGGGGCCCGGTCAATCTTGGACTTACTACGGAAGTCTTCATCTGGGAGTTGGTCTACTTGCGCACATTGCACATCAAAATTTTTTACGTATGGAAATGCGCTTTATTAATCACCCAGGAACCATCTTACTTTTTGGTTTTGGCTTAGAAAGCCATTTTTAAATCTTTCAGAATACATCTTTTTTCTAAGGGATAAAGCGCCACAAGAGTCACTGATTGAGTCTGAACATAATGCCGAAGGGCCTCGGCATACTTTTTTAATTGCTCAAATGCTGCATCTTGATGAATTGAACTTCCTGTTTTGTAATCTATGATCCAAAGATGTCCCTCTATAAGCGCCCACAGATCAATTTGACCAGAAAGCGTTTGAAGCGTGTTGGGATCTGTCATGGAATAGCCCCACTCTGCATATCCTTTTTCTAAAATTTGTAAAATTGGAATTTCTTTTAAGTTTTTAAGATACTCCTGTGCTTCTGCAAGAACCAGGTCCTGGCTAATTTGTCTCCCATATTTCATAGATTCAAAAACTTTGTGAGCTTGCGTTCCATAATGGGCTTTTTTAATTGTCGTATGAAAATCTATTGTTTGATATTTTTTATCAAGAGATTGAGTTACAGATTCCAACTTCTCTTTTTTGAATTTTGCAAGATCAAAAAGAGGATTTGATACAAGAAAAGATTCCTTCTGCGATTCATGAAAAGTACGAGGCATCCATGGTCCAGCCTCAACTAAATACTCAAAGTCTTCTGTCTTATGGATCCCCTCTTGAAGAGGAATCCCTATATTTTTGTACCAAGTTCTTTCTTCATTTTCTTCCTTATCTGCCTGAGAATTTTCTTTTAACTCGCCGCTTGTTGAAAACATTAAAGTCTTCTTTGCTCGTGTCATGGCGACGTATAAGAGTCTATGATTTTCGAGGGCCTCTTCTTCTTTCATTAAGTCCAAACTCTTTTTTATAAAAAGAGGTTTTACTCCTTTTTCTTCATCCATTTTTATCAAAACCACCCACTTATTTTCTGCCGTCAAAAACTTTTTAAAATGATTTGTTGTTGGTGGCTTATCCACAAACGGGATTATGACGTGGTCAAATTCCAAACCTTTGGACATGTGAACAGTCATAAGTTGAACACAATTTGGCTCCAAGGCACTGAGCGCATCAGAGTCTTCGCTTCCGTCGTCAAGCTCAATGATCTCTCCATTTTGCTGAATAAATTTTGCATAACTAAAATCAGGGTGATGATCTTCTGTTTTTAACTGAACCAACAACTTCCAAACATTTGATTCTCTTCTACCAGAACGATCAAATCGGTAACTATGATCAATCATTCCAGAATCAACCAACATTTTTTCAAAAGTCCGAGTAATTCCGATTTCAAACGTTGCTACAAGATATTGTTGTAAACGAGAAATCGAAATATATTTTTTGTCATCTTTAGATTTCAAAAACTGCATCCAATAACTTGTAGGTTTTTGTTCTGCTATGGCTATAATATCGGGATCTAAAACACGAAACCAAGGAGATCTTAAAATTGTGAGAAGGTTATAATTATCGTGCGGATTGATTAAAAATTTTAAAAAAGAAATGGCGTCTAAGATTTCCCTTCTGTTTTGAAATCCACTTGCTGCATGTAAAATATGAGGGATTTTTGCTTTATCTAGAATCAAAGCAATTTTCTTAAGCTGACTGTTTTTTCTAGCAAGAATACAGATCTGATTCAAATCAGTCCCCAGCGCAATACATTCTTCAATACGTTGTAAAATCGCATTGGCTTGCTCTTCTTCACTTTGAGCCAGAGAAATTTTAAAAACATTTTTATGAAAACCCTCTTTTGGCCCTAAATCCATGGACATAAAATCATGGGAATAGTGTAGAAAAAAATAGTTAATAAAAGACATCAAGGCTTTGTCACTACGATAATTTCTAATTAAGTTTTCAAAACGACCACCAGATGATTGTATGCTTTTTTCTGACTCTTCAAAAACTTGTCTTCGTGCTCCTCTAAAAAAATAAATACTTTGCTGCGGATCTCCTACGATATAACGAGGTTTATTTGTACTCATAGCCTCAAGCAATTCCACCTGAAGCGGAGATGTATCTTGAAACTCATCAATCAACCAGTAGTCAAATGTGTCAGAGAAAAATAAAGTTTTTTCTGGAAATTCTCTCATTATTTTAAGAGAAAAAAGTTCAAGATCCGAAATAGTAATTTGTCCGTTTTCTTTTTTCCATTTTAAAATTTTCTTAAAGTATTCTTCTGCAAAGCGTTCAAATATCTGATGGTAATCAACCGCCTTATCCCATAAAGACTCATCGACATAAAAGGGTTCAATTTTTTTTAGGTCTTTGCGAAAATTCTGGATCTCGTTATCCAGTTGTTTGGATATGGAGGGATTTTTTGCTGAGTAATTGGGTTTGCGAATGCTAGAAAAAAGTTGAACTGCAAACAAAAGATCTTGGCCCGATTGCGCATCTTTTATTTCTTGAGCCAATCGCTTCAAAGATGCTGCGTACTCAATCCATTTTTCAGTTATTGCCTCTTCTGTTAATCTTTTTGAAACTTCAACTGTTTGATTATAGATTTCTTGAACCCATTCTTTTTTTGCTTTTTCCAAATCAGACTTATGAAATGTCGAAATATTTTCGTATCTCAGTTTTAACTCATAATATTCCTGTAGAGCTTGGCTCAATTCTCCGATGGTTAACTCATCCAAAAGAATTTGAGTTTGATCATTTTTTATTAGAAGTTCTCTTATAAAAATTCTAGTTTGCTTTTTTAAAATACTATCATCTACAATTTTGAATCCTGGATCCAAATCTATAAGTCTTGCAAACTGACGTAAGAATAATTGTAAGACTCCATGAATTGTTGAAATGAGCAAATTATTTGGAGATAAAATAAAATTCAAAAATTCATAGTCTTGCTTAACCTGTCCGGTCAGCATAAGCCTCTCACGCAATTCCTGGGTAGCTTTTCTAGTAAAGGTTGTTAAAACAACTCGCGGATCTCGCCCATGCTCTTTTTTATAAGATTTATAGAATGAATAAACTTCTCCTATAAGGTTGGTCGTTTTACCAGCTCCCGCTCCCGCGCGCACAACTTTTGATTTTATCTGAGATGTGGCGCTCGACACACATTCCTCCAATGACACGATTGACAGATTTCAATATCATAAGGCTTAGGATTAAACTCGTTGGCCTGAATATTTTGAATAACACCCAAAGTCTTTTCTTGAACTTTCTGATATAATTTTTGTTTTCCCTGTTCGTTGATTTTGGCACGTGATTTATCTGTAATAGGATAAAAAAGATCGCGATACTCCTCTTCTAAAAATCCCTTATTGCGATTCATCTCTTTAAACCCAAAATAAATTGCTCCAACAACTTTATAGGAATGTTGAATGGCCCCATGCTCAATGGCCATTGCATAGAGTGCTAATTGTAATTCATTGTCGCGAGTCCAAACGCCATGATTTCCCTTGCCACTTAAGCTATATTTATAATCTATCACAACACAGGCATTATGTTCTTCGTTGACATCAATTCTGTCAATACGACCACGAAACAAAACGGCTCCAGGATGAGATGATTTTTGAAACTGACATGTTTGAGGATCTAAATAAATTGTAAAATCTGTTTCGGGATACTTCGTTAACATAAGGGAATACTGAGATCTCCAGTGAAGTTCAAAATAAATAAATTCACGAATCATTTTTTTATAACGATTTTTTTGTGCTATCCAAATTTGTAAATCAAAAATTTGAAAATCACCTTCCCTTTGTGCTTCTTCAAAAAGAGAGTCTAGCTGCTCTTCTGTCACTATAAAGCTAGGATGTTTCTTATAAAGAAGCTCTGCTACCTTATGCAAAAGTTTTCCTCGCGTTTGATAGTCAATATCTAAATCTAACTCTGGCAAATCACTAAGGCGAAATAATTTTTTCGAAGCCCAAATAAATGGACAGTTTAAATAATCTTCTATTTGAGATGCGGAAATCTGAAGATCCTTTTTTTCAAGACTCCACGGTTTATAAACCTCTTCCTCATCCCCCATATCGGCTTCGTTTTTCTTTTGTATTTGAAACCACCTTGCCTTTTGAGGAATTTCAAGTGGAATATTCTCGTCAAAACGATTCTGTTCGTAGGCTCCTCGAAACCACACGATTGAAGGTGACGTTCTCTGACCATCAAAATCCGTTTGAGGATAACTCAGAATTAATTTTTGAATAGAAGATTCCATGTTCCAGCGTAGTTCAAATTCAAGCTCAATGTTTTCAAGATCCGAAATATAAAGACCGTAATCTTGTCTTAGCCTAAAAATATCTTTCTCAGAAATTAAAATAGAACTCGTCTTTCTCAGTGCTTTATCCGTAAGACCAAGAACAATAACATGGTCAGCATCTGTGTCTTTTAAAGAAATCAAATCGATACAATGAATTCCATTAGCAAAACCATCTTCTACCTGAATATCACGAGTCGCAAAGCTTTCGACAAACTGAATCCACTCACTGCACTTTAATAAAACATGGCCAGGAACTTCTGCATAAATCTTTGAAGCTAAGATTTTTATTCTTTCCTGCGACCAATTCTCTTTCCAAAATTTCTTACTCCACTCGAAAAAATCATGGAGGGTTAAATTGTTTTCGTCAAATTGAAGTCTATAATATTTTTTAAGATCTTTGAGATCTTGAAGTCCGTAAACATTTTTATATTGAGATTCAAACTCATCATATTTTTGTGGTGGGGCTTCTGATGAATAAAGACTTTGTTCGAGATCAGAATATTGAACAAGCCCCGCTTCTATTTTAAGTCTAGATAACCATGTCAGAATTTCTGGAAAGCTCTTTAAAGGGGCGGTGATGGACCTCTGAAAAGGAATTCCCTCAACTTTTAGATACTCAACTAAGACAGGCCAGTAGACTCCAATATCAGGTGCCGCAACCGCAATCTTTTCAAGGGCAATATGATCTTTTGTCACCCAGTTCCGTATCTGCACACAAAGATCTTGTATTTCTGCAAGGTTTGTCGAATATTTTTTATAAAGAATCTGAGTTTTTGTTAGTGCTGCTTCTTTATTAATTTCATTTTTATTTTTATTAAAACTTTCATATTTTTTTAGGAGCTGAGGATATTCTTTTAAAAATAAAGGTTCCGGTGATAAAACAATAACGTCAAGTTCTCTTGAGAGCTGAGTAATAAGTTCGGCTTCAAGAGGTTGCAGTTGTGCTCCCAAATCAAAAATAATTTTTCTATTCCAGATTCTAGAATATGAGGTTTCTTTTTCATCTAATAATTGAGATGCAATCCAAGAAGATAAAATTAGTTTTTTATCATGAAAATATTGATCAATATCTTGACATAAAAAATACCAGTGTCCCCATTTTTGAAATGTTTTGGGATCTTTTTTAAAAAAATCTTCCATAATCTCGTAATGATGAGACTGATGAAGAATCGGCATAAGGCTTTGCATATATTGCATCGCCATCTGGGCCACGCCCGGACGCAACACCCAGCCTTCACTTTTTGTTGCTAAATATTTTTGTAAAATAATCCGTGCAGTATCTTCTGATACAATCTGATATTCTCCATGCATTCTTTGAAAAAACATTTTCCAAAGTTCATGAACTCTTAAGAGGGCTTCATCTGGAACAAGATCCTTTTTTTTGAATAATTCTTTCTGTAAAGAAATCTTAGACATTAGATCCGAAACAACCCATGTTATATTTTGGATGTCTTCAGATTTTTGAAATGTTTTAAGAAAAAACTCTCGCTTTTGTCTAGGATTTTGAATCGAGATGACCTCAAGCATTTTTTCACTATACTCAACAAAGTAAGGCTAGCCAACTTTTTGAAATTTTAAGCAGAAATTAACGCGGCTTAACGGCGCTGCTTGAGACGAGAACGATTTTCTTTATTGAGCCCTAAAAACGATCCCGAACTATAATCATAACCAAAATCAATTGTGAGTTCGAGAACATATCGACGATCCTCTTTTTGACCAGGATACTCTCCCATTTCAACACCGTAGCTTGCGACATCGAGCATAAGGATCCCAAGATTCATTCCTACGCCGGCTGTCCAATATCCCTGATGAAACCCTCCACGCAAAGCCAAGGCCGGCAACTGAACTTCTAATCCTGCATTAATCTTTTGTCCTAAAGTAAGACTTGTGTCATCAAGATATCTCCCCTCTAAAACAGGGGTAATTGTCATTAGTGGACCCGGAATTTCTAAAGATATTCCCGCTATCATTTCTTGTTTATCCGTTGGTGGAGCGTGGAGACCTTTTGTCAAAGCAAATTTTGTGTTTCCAACATCGCGAACCGTAAACGAGAGAGTTGGCTTAACAAGTGTTGGAACTGTAAATGCAAGACCTGTATCAAGCGAGTACCCGTTGCCATGATTCTCCAACTGTTGACGAATGATTTGATCATCAAGAGTTGCAAGGGATGAAACAGGGACATCCATAGAGCCACCGAAACGCCAAATTTTTTTAGCAGAAAGTCCCCACTTAAAACCTGGGACCAACTCAAATCCAAAACCAAGAGCGCCACCATAATCGTTGACAACATCAACGCTAAACGTTGGGAGAGCCGGGTTAGATAGGATTCCATTGATATTGGCCGAATCATAGACTGCAAATGCAAAGTTCGGAAAACTAATTCCAGAAAGAGCTCCCGCTCCAACCCAAATTTCTTTACCATAAAATTGACGAATGGTTTGGGCAATATCACTCTTAAAATTTTTAGCATCACTTGCGGCCTCTACACCATCAACACCCAAATGAAATTTAAGAGCTGTCAAATTCACTCCATTGTTAGAAGCAAGATTGGCAGGATTAAAAAAAAGAGCTTCGGTATTTTTTGCGATGGGAGTATAAGCATTGCCCATGCCCAACGCACGCACGGACAAATAGCGATCAGCCGGAGTGCGAGCAAAACTCATCTCTTGAGCTGTCAGCACTGCCAAGATCAGGAGTAAAAACAAAAAAGGCTTGATCACTATAGACAAGATAGAGCCTCCATCTGAACGTTGCTTGGGTGCATGGAAAGACTTAGACCTATTCCATCTGTGGTTTCTACGACCAGTCCCCGCACAATGGCGCGTACCGTATTATCTAATGCAGGATCTGTGACTTCTGTGATTTGACAAAATCCTGCTGGAACATAGCCCGATGAACAAATGGTTGTCATGGGACCAACAATGGCGCCACCATAAGACGATCCTTTTAAATTGTTATAAAAAAGATTAAGACCTGTTGCAATTTCATTGACCTCGTTAAGTGGTAAATCTGTTGGTCCCGTGCCCGCATCGCATGGATCCCACGCTAGATCAGGCGTTCCATCTTTATTGGTGTCGGCTCGATAATTTAAAATAGCACCGATTTTAGCCAAAGAATTAAAGGCCATGAGGAATTGACCTCTCTCTGTAGCAACAACCTTTGTTGTTGGGTCCATAATATTTTTTAAAAGAGTTTCTGCCGCCTTACAATCAACCCAATGAGATGTCGAAGTCACATTTTTTAGTTTCATCAGCATGGTCATCAAATGGGCACTTCCGATATCGTTGATATGACTTGCAAGATCTAAGAAATCAAGCCCACATCTGCCAGAATATGCCGATGCGTGATCTACCAAAACTTCGGGTTGCGCAAGTGTTGCCGGAGCAAGTCTTGCAAAATCCGAAAGGGCATCATCCCAGCTTCCTTGTGCAAGGTGCATTCTTGCAGAATACAAAATGGCAGCTTCTGTATTTTTTGCTCCCGCACTCATGTCTTCTAAAACATTGGAACAAGATGACAAAAAAAGAAAAATTATAAACAAAAAAAACAATCTCATAGTTTGCCCCTAAAATCGAAATGCAAATTTAAAACCATAACGCCTGTCTTCTTGGTGATTGGTTGGAGTTCCCACTTCTTCACCCCATGAAGCCAACTGAAACTGCGTATTGACTGCTGCAATCTCAAGCCCCGCCGTCCAATATCGCTGGTTCCAGCCACCACGTATAAAAAGTTTATCGTAAATGTTAAATTCAAGACCTGCATGATATCTTTTGGCTTTATCTGGTTCTTGGCTAAGTGTATTGACACCTTTGACTTCTGCTGTAATTTGCATACGTCCATATTTTCCAAGTATAGGAGAAATAGATATTCCAACATCAATAGATGATTTTGAAGATTCTGGACGAGGTCTTCCATCGTAAAAAAATCCAGCATGACTGTAACTTGTGTCGCCAACATCATGCCAAACAGCCGCAAGAGTTGGGAGATAAAATACAGGTGCCGTTAAAATAAGACCTACATCTGAAGCAAATCCAGAACCCTCGTTCACCATACTATCCCAAGAAAGCCCAGAAGAGCCTCCGGCAATGTGATCTTCTTTTGCTTCCACACGATTGATGTATTTGGCATTAAAGCCTAATTTTACAATGCCATCAAAAAATCTAAAATTGTATCCGATCAATAATGAATAATCGTTGTGGTATTGCAGTGACATTTCGTTTGCTGCTGATGAATACTGAGCATCGTAAGAGTAAGATCCCAAAAGACCAAAACCAAAATTAGGTACTACAAAAGATGGAAAAAGATAAAGAGATGAGTAGGAGTGTTTGTCGGGATGTTGCTTGAGAGTATCTAATATGTCTTGTGGTTTGTAGGGAATTTTTAAGGGATTATATTTATTATCTTCCATAATTCCCTTAACAAGCCCGTTGGTATGAATTTCTGGATCAATGATGGTTAAGTAAGAAGAACGAAGCTTACCAAGAGCTGCAGGGTTTGTGATTAAAGAAGTTTCATCATTTACGACGGCAACATTGGCTCCGCCCATTCCTAAAGAGCGAATGCCGTTATATGCTTCGTAGTAATTTCCAGCATGAGCAAGATTGGCCAGAAACAAGACGAGCAATATGAATATGAGAGTTT
>JBDHWX010000019.1:0-16395 GCA_039810365.1 Bdellovibrionales bacterium
AAATTATTGAAGAAGTGAAGGCATCAGGACTTCGTGGTCGTGGAGGTGCAGGTTTTCCAACAGGCATGAAGTGGAGTTTTTTGCCAGATAATGGTGAGCCTCGTTATCTTCTTTGTAATGCCGATGAAGGAGAACCTTGTACATTTAAAGATCGCTTGATGATGGAAAGAGCTCCCCATCAATTGATTGAGGGAATGATCATTGCAGCTTACGCCACTCAAGCCAAAAAAAGTTATATTTACATTCGTGGCGAGTACACCAAATCTCATCGTATGATTGAAAAGGCAATTCAAGAAGCCTACAAGGCAGGATTTTTAGGAAAAAATATTTTGGGTTCAGGTTTTGATCACGACATGGATTATTATCGTGGGGCTGGAGCTTATATTTGTGGCGAGGAAACAGGACTTATCTCTTCTCTTGAGGGAAAAAAAGGACAGCCTAAGTTAAAGCCGCCTTTTCCCGCTGTTCAAGGTTATCTAAAAAAGCCAACAGTTGTGAACAATGTTGAAACTCTAGCAGCAGTTAAATATATCATTCGTGATGGGGCACAAGCTTATCGTAAATATGGTCCCGAAAAATCTCCAGGCACAAAACTTTTTGCCATTAGTGGTGACGTCAATAAACCAGGAACTTATGAAGTAGCCCTTGGCACTCCCATGAAGGATATTATAGAAAATGAAGCCGGCGGTTTAAAAAAAGGACGTACTCTTAAGGCTGTGATTCCGGGAGGTTCGTCTGCTCCGATTTTAACAGCAGAAGAAGCTATGAAAGCAACTCTGGATTACGAATGTCTAGCTTCTATGAAGTCCATGCTGGGCTCAGGATCTATTGTGGTCATTGATGATTCCAGATGTATGGTGGATCTTCTTAATGTGATCATGCATTTTTATCATCATGAGTCTTGTGGACAGTGTACACCATGCAGAGAGGGTACAGGTTGGCTAGATAAAATCATGACAAGTATTGTGGCTGGAAAAGGTCGCTCTCAAGATGTAGATCTTTTAAGTGAAGTTGCAAGAAACATGATGGGGCGAACCATTTGTGCTTTGGCTGATGCGGCAGCCTTTCCTTGTATGAGTTTTATTTTAAAATTTAGAGATGAATTTGAGTTTTATATTCGAGAGGGTCGTTCACGTGTGACAGGACAAAGCCTTCAAAGAAAACGTTTTAAGGGAGCTCAGTATGTTGAAATGCACCATTAATGGTAAAGAAGTCGAAGTAAAGCCTGGTTCGACAATCATTGAAGCTTTCATGGTAGCAAAAGAAAAAATTGCCCACTATTGTTGGCATCCAGGCCTTAGTGTGGCTGGTGTTTGTCGTATGTGCATGGTGGAAATTGAAGGCAACCCAAAGCTTCAGATAGCATGTAATATTCCTGTAACAGACGGAATGAAGGTGAACAATACCTCTCAGAGAGTCAAAGAAAGTGTGGAGTGGACCCTTTCTTACCATCTTGTCAATCATCCTATGGATTGTCCCATTTGCGATCAAGCGGGAGAGTGTTCGTTACAAGAGTACTACATGCAGTATGGAAAATATCAACCTGGTATGGCCGAAAGAAAAGTGAAAAAAAGAAAGGTCATCGATCTTGGCTCTAAGATTATGCTGGATTCCGAAAGATGCATTATGTGTTCTCGTTGCGTACGATTTACAGCAGAAGTCACTCAAACCAATGAGTTTGGACTCTTTAACCGAGGTGATCATACAGAGATTGGAACATTTGAAGATCGCCCAGTTGAAAATAACTATGCTTTGAATACTGTGGATATTTGCCCAGTAGGTGCTCTTACCTCTCAAGACTTTCGATTTCGTCAAAGGGTTTGGTTTTTAAAAGATTTTGATACGATTTGTAATGGATGTTCTACAGGTTGTAATGTTAAAGTTTATTTTAATGAAAACGGACTTTATCGTATTAAACCTAATCCAAATCCCGATGTGAATGGTCACTGGATGTGTGATGAGGGACGCGATATGTATAAGTTTGTCAATCGTGAGGTGAGACAACTTTTTGCTATCAAACATCAAAATAGTCAGACACAAGAAATGACAACGGATCAATGTCTTCAGGAAATTGTAAATCTTCCGTCTCTTAAAAATAAAAGCTCTGTTGCTGTAGTTTTAACTGGTCAATATACGGTTGAAGAATATCAAGATTTTATAGGCTATTTTAAAAAGCAGGGGGTTAATCAGTTTTATCATTGGATTAATAATCCAGATCAATTCAATGATTTTGATGGTCTTCTTTTGAGAGGGGATCGTAACCCGAATACCAAGGGTTTGGTTCAAGTCATCAATGAAAACGGTATAAAAATAAAACCGTGGAATGAGATTTTTGAAAATATTGAATCAGGAGAAATCAAGACGGTTTTTGTTGCAGCACCAGAAGTTCAAAAATACTATCCTGATCTTGAAAGTGTTTTTAACCGTCTTAACAAAGCTGACACCCTTGTATGGTTTACGCCAGGTAAAAATGAAATTTTTGATAAAGCCAACTACGTAATTCCTGTAAAATCTTTTACAGAAAAAAGTGGAACATTTATTAATTATGCTGGCCGTGAACAAAAAATTAAGCGGGGATTAACAGTGGTGCCCACGGCCGTTTCCTTATCAGAAGCAGTCCAACTGATGAATGGAGAAAAAAAGACCGATATCACATCTTATGTTCCTGTTGGGAGTACATTATGAGTCAGCCACAAAAGCAAGTTTCACAGCCGAATTCGGCGTCAAGTTGGTATTTGCCAGGAATTTTTATTGGTCTCATAGTCACAATTAAAAATTTAATTGCAAATTTATTTAATAAAAATCGTATGCAGACGCTCAATTATCCAGAAGAAAAATATGAATATTCACCAAGGTTCCGAGGCACACATGTTTTAACGGTTCGAGATGATGGAAGTATTCGTTGTACGGCCTGTATGTTGTGTGTTACGAACTGTCCGGCAAACTGTATTACCATTGTGGCAGGCGAACACCAAGATCCCACGGTTGAAAAATATCCTGTTGTTTATGAAATTGATATGCTTCGCTGTATTTTTTGTGGATATTGCGAAGAGGCTTGCCCTGTGGATGCTGTCCGCATGGGACCAGAGTGGCAAATCCCTGGTGAAAATGGATCTAATTTTATTTACGGCATTCAAGAGTTGGCTTATCGCCCTCAGCTCAAGGGTGGCGTTAAATCTATCGTTGATGATAAAGAAAGAAGTAAGTCCATTTAAAGATTATAAATAAATCATTTATAAAATAAATCGATCTAGGCTAGGAGGAATTTTTATGAAAAAGTATTTATTAACGTTTGTATTGCTAGCAGCCTTTGGAATAGTGCCAACACAAGTTATGGCTGCAACCAAAACCAAACAGGCAAAGACTAAAAAAGAAGTACAACAAAAAGAAACATCAAAAGAAACAGAAAGTACTGAGCCAACAGAAGAAGCTTCAGAACCCGCACATGATGTCGGAGCCGTTGGACAACTTCCAAGCCTTAATGAATCTTGGTACACCCTTTGGGGTCTTGGTTTTTCAAAAAATCAGATTGAAGATGAAAACGGCAATAATTTTTTTCAAGGTACAAGTAGGAACACATCCTATAATTTGGATTTGCTAGGATTTTATTGGCCGATAAATAACCATAAGACGATGCTAGGTTTTATCATTAATACAACTAGCGATTCTGGTAAGGATAGCGCAGGAATCACATGGTCTGTTGTCACTTCTCAATTGGGATTCAGTGCACAACATTTTTTTGGAACTAATATTGGAGATGGTCCTTTTATCAGGGGCGATCTAGGATTCACTCGGGCTGCAAGTGAAGCAAGAAAAGGGGGAAATAGTTTCACAGCAGATACGAATAGTAAGGGAAGTTTTCTTATTGGCGGAGGATATGCTTGGCCGCTAAGCCAAGAAACGAGACTTCTTTTAGGCCTTTATTACCGATATCTCCCAGATCTTAAATATGATGGATATGTTGATCACGTAAAAGGAAGAATTATTAATTTAACAGCTGGATTTTTATTTTAGTAAGTTTTGTGCTGTTACTGTAAGAGTGAAAATTAATAAAGGTCTTAGGCTTTTTAACCTAAGGCCTTTTTTATTTTATGGCATTTTGTGATTGTAGGTATTCGGCAATTTGTACGGCATTAAGGGCAGCACCTTTTAAGAGCTGATCGCCAGAGACAAAAAGATCAAGACCATTTTCAAATGCTAAATTTTTTCGAATTCTCCCCACTTCCACATTATATTTTTTGGTAGCATTAAGAGGCATGGGATATTTTTTTTCTAAAATATCATCCACAACATCAAGTCCAGGAGATTTTTCTAAAATTTTTCGAGCAAGCTTTTCATCAACACTTTTTCCAAATTCAAGGGTTATGGCCTCGCTATGAGCACGTAAAGTTGGGATTCGAACAGCCGTACAAGAAATTTTAAGAGAGTCGTCTCCTAAAATTTTTTGAGTTTCCCAGACAACCTTCATTTCTTCTTTGGTGTAACCATTTTCCATAAAGCTATCGATGTGGGGAATTACATTAAATGTAATGGGATGGGCAAAAACTTCATTTTTGATATTTTTACCCTCAAAATAGGCCTTAGTACTTTCTAAAAGTTCATCCATTCCTTTTTGGCCAGCTCCACTTGTTGCTTGATAGGTACTTACGATCATACGTTTGATTTGAAAGGCTTTGTGAAGTGGATAGACCGCAACAGCAGCAATGGCCGTTGTACAATTGGGATTGGCAATAATACCTTTGTGTTCAAGAGCTTTTTCGGCATTGATTTCAGGAACAACAAGAGGGACGTCTTTTTCATAGCGAAAGGCACTGGAGTTATCAATAACAATGGCTCCACTCTTAACCCAAATGGGAGCATATTTTTTAGAAATGGAACCTCCGGCAGAAGCTAAGATAAGATCTGCTGGGATTTCTTTATCAGGTAGGGCTTCAACGGTAGGCTCCTGAGATTTAAATTTGATCTTTTGACCAGCACTTTTAGGAGAAGCGTAAAGCTTGAGTTCGCTAAACTGAAGAGGGCTTTTTTCTAAAACATTTAAAAATTCTTGGCCAACGGCACCTGTTGCTCCAACAATGGCAAGCCTCATTTAAGCTCTCCTTGAAAGTACTCAAAAGTTTTTAAAAGCCCATCACTTAAAGAAACTTTTGGTTCCCAATTTAAAATCTCTTTTGCACGTGTAATATCGGGCCTTCTTTTTTGTGGATCATCTTGAGGCAAAGGTTTAAAAACAACACCTGCTTGATTTTTTAAAAGTTTATTGATGGTTTCAGCTAGTTCTAAAATAGTGAGCTCGTTGGGATTTCCGATATTAACGGGTCTTGTTTCCTGGCTTTCCATGAGTTTATAAATTCCTTCGACCTCGTCTCGAACATAACAAAGGGATCTTGTTTGTTTGCCATCACCATAAATGGTGAGGGGTTTTTGTTTAAGGGCTTGAGAAAAAAAGTTAGGAATGACTCGCCCATCTTCTGGTCTCATGCGAGGGCCATAAGTATTAAAGATGCGCACAATACGTGTCTCTACGCCATAAAACTGCCTGTAAACAGTCGAAAGGGCTTCTGCAAATCTTTTGGATTCATCATAGCAAGAACGAAGGCCTATTGTATTTACATTTCCGCGATATTCTTCTCTTTGTGGGTGAACTTCGGGATCACCATAAACCTCTGATGTCGAGGCAAAAAGAATTCTCGCCTTATTCTTTTTTGCTAGCTCAAGTAAATTTTGATGTCCTCGACTGTTCGTTTCCATAATAAAAAGGGCCTTGGTATCAAAATCAAGGGGAGAAGCGGGGGATGCCAGATTATAAATGCGATCAAATTTTTCTTTGATATCAATGGAATCGCAAATATTTTGCTCAATGATTTTAATTTTACTTTTTAGATGAGAAAGATTTTTTTTTCTTCCTGTTACAAAATTGTCGATAACAGTGACATGATCTCCTTTCTCTAAAAGAAGATCAATAAGATGACTTCCAATAAAACCCGCACCGCCGGCGACTAAAATATTCATAAAACCCTCTTATTGTACGATCTGTCTGCCAACGCTAAAATATTGAAATCCCATTTCTTTCATTTTTTTAGGAGAAAGAATATTGCGTCCATCAAAAACAACGGGCGTTTTGAGATATTCTTTTATTAAATTAAGCTGAGGGTTTCGAAACTCATTCCATTCGGTTACAATAAAAAGGGCATCAGCCCCTTTCAGCATTTCCATGGAATCTGATGCAAGTTTAAAATCTTCTTTAAAATACTTCTTTGCATTTTCTCCAGAGATAGGGTCATAGGCGATAACCTCGGCTCCTAGCGTGTTGAGTCGTTGAATCATGTATTGAGCAGGGGCTTCGCGAACATCATCGGTTTTGGGTTTAAAACTTAAACCCCACATGGCGATTTTTTTTCCTTTGAGGCTTCCAAAGTATTTCTGTGCGAGATCTACAAGGTAGTAACGTTGCTCTCGATTCACATCGAGAGCTGCACTCACGATTTTTGTTGAAATACCATGGGCTTTTCCTGTTTGGATAATGGCTTGAACGTCTTTTGGAAAACAACTTCCTCCAAAACCCACTCCTGGATAAAAGAAGGCGGGGCTAATGCGACTATCGGAAGCAAAACCTTTTTTGACAGCTTCGATATCAGCCCCGACAGCGTCGGCGAGCTTTGCCATTTCGTTAATAAAGCTAATTTTAACAGACAAAAATGAATTGGCTGCATACTTTGTCATTTCTGCGGATGTATTATCCATAAAAAGAATGGGGTGATTATTGAGAACAAAGGGGGCATAGAGTTCCTGCATCACACCTTCTGCTTCTTTTGAGGCACAGCCAATCACAACACGATCAGGTTTTAAAAAATCGTCAATGGCGGCTCCTTCTTTTAAGAATTCTGGATTATTGATAACTTCAATTGGGTATTGACAGTTTTTTTCAAAATACTTTTTAACTTCTTTGTTTGTTCCAATGGGAACAGTACTTTTGAGAACGACAAATTTTTTACCATTTGCAGAACGGCTAATGGATTCGATAACAGAAAAAGTTGGACCAAGATCCGCATTGCCGTCGGATTTTTCTGGGGTTCCGACCGCAATAAAAATAACATCATTATCTTGAACAGATTGAGATATTTGAGTTGTAAATTGAATTTTATTTTTGTGTACGGCTTGTTTGAGAATATCTTCAAGTCCCGGTTCGTAAATAGGGACTTGGCCATTTAAGAGCATTTGAATCTTAGATTCATCTCGGTCAACACAAGTGACGTCGTGCCCAGAATCAGCAAAACAAACGCCCGCAACTAGGCCTACATATCCTGTTCCAATAACGGCAATCTTCATACTTTAGAACCTCTACTTTTAAAAGGGTGATAAAACCATAAAATATGAATGAATTCAATAAGTGACATTGTTTTAGAAGCGCCATAAACTTATTTTGAATGAAAGATCGTATTATTATCTTAAAAACTCAAAAATATCTGGAAAATCACCTCATTGTAACAGGGGTTAATCCAGAAGGAGGAAGGTTTTCTGCCCTGGCTCCGGCAGCTTTAAAAAGTAAAAAGCGTTTTGGCGGTGGAATTCTAGAGCCAACGCATCTTATTGAGATCGAATATGATGAGCCTCGCGCAGAGGGGCGGCTTGCCGTGGTCAAAGAAGCTAGACTTTTAGATGATTTTAAAAAGTTAAGAGAACACTATGATCGTCTCAGTCTTGGCCTTTATATCCTTCAAGTTATTGAAGCGTCTGTACAAGAAGAGCCCCTAGATTCGCACTCTTTGTTTTCTCTTCTTGGCCACTCCTTAAAGTCACTTGAGACGGCGCAGGACTTAGTCTCTTATCGCAGACATTTTGAAATCAAGTTCCTCTATACCCAAGGTCTCTTGGAGTTAACAGATGAAGTAACCCCAGCTCTTAAAAAAAGATTTTCGGAATATATCTCTTTTCAAGAAAGTTGTTTCAACCCCATACTTTGGGAGCGTATTGACCATACCCTTCAAGAATATTTAGGCATTTCATTTAAAAAAGACTTTTGAATAAGTGTGGCTGAAAGTCTAGTCATGAAACCAACTCATTAAGTCGCTCTCAAAATAACCCGATAAAATTTTATGATAAAAAGCTATATTTCTATTGCAGGATTTATTTTTTTGTTTGGTTTTTTTGCACATGCCGATGTCTACGGTGTTTTGATGGTTGTCAAAGGTGATGTGCAGATTATCTCAAAGCTAAAAAATATGACAAAAGCAAAAGTTGGTCAGAAAGTATTTCCCGGTGATACCATAGAAACAAAAGAAGAAGCTCGAGCAAAAGTTGTTATGCTTGATAAAAATGTTATTAACATTTCACCTAACTCAAAATTTGAGTTTCAAAAATATGAGTATGATCCTGATCAAAATAAAAAGGGAGCTCTTTTAAATGTGATCTATGGAAAAATAAGAATGACCGTAAATCAAAAATATGATGATGAAAAGAATAAATTTCAAGTCAAAACAAAGACATCTGTTGCAGGGGTTCGGGGAACAGATTTTTTGGTAAGCTTTAACAGAACAACTGAGGCTTCCAAGGTTGTGACTTTTCAGGGACAAGTGGCTGTTGGCCAGAGCTTAGATGCTAATGGAAATATCATGAATCCTGTTTTTGTGCCGCCAGGACAATTTACTGTAGCCAATCCCAGCACGGCTCCTATAGATCCAGCAGGAGTACCCACACAAGAGCTCAGTACCATGAATCAGCAGACCGTGGCAGATTCTGCATCCCATGAAAACCCAACAATAGAAACTCGAACACCAGCCTCTTCTGGAGGAGCCAATCAACACGCATCTAGTATTCTTGGAGAAATGGGCGAAAGTATAAGTGCGCCAGTAGCAGAAGCCCCCGTTCAAAATGTGCCGGGAGTTCCAAGTGGGACAACACAAAATCCTTGTCCCAATGGACAGTGTACCCCTCTGCAAGTAGACCCTAGTCTTCTTACCGGAATCACTCGCGTTATAATTGATTTAAAGCAGTAATAAAGAGATACTAGCCTTTTAAAAGAGGTTGATCATCGTGATTCTACGTAAGTTCTTTTTTGTACTCGTAATATTTCTTTTTTTCAATACTTCATTAGCAGCAACAAAAGTCACCAAAAAACGGGCAGAAATTGACTCTCAAAATATTATTGAAGTTCGTTATAGTAATCCAGATTGGAACAAGAGTTCCTCTGAAATAGATACCGGGGTTATCTTGCTTCGAGATTCTCAATCAAAAAAAACGCTTCAAATTCTACTTGAGGAAACAGCCCCCGATTCTGGAATTTACTCTGGAACTTATTCCATTAATTGGACAACAGAAAATATTCGACCTGAGGTTTATGTTTTAAACTTCAAAAAAACACTAGATGACAAGACACTTTCTGGAATTCTTCAACAGATAGAGCAAGGACAAATTAAAAGAAAACCTCTTTTTTATAGAAAAAATGAGAGGGGCATGCAGACACTTCAGGTTTTTGACAATAAAGAACAAATGAATCAAGCATTGGCCGCCATACGGGCACAAAATCAACAAACAGCGGGAATGGAGCTTTCGTCTATTACGGGCAAAGAGTTTTCGGCAGCCAAAGCCATTATGACAAGTCAAGAGTATTTAAATTTCCTTAAAGAAAGCCTAACAAGAAGAAAAGAATCTCAAAAAAAGTTAGTTGATCGCATTCGTCAGGAGCAAATAGAAGAAAACAAAATTCAAAATCTTCAAATGGAATATAAAAAACTAACGCCCACAGAACAAAAAAAGCGTAGTGAGGAAGCCTCTGACTTTGCAGAAGAAGCCCTTGATTTTTATCGTGGTGGGCAGTTCTCTCAATCTGAGAGAGCCTTTGATAAGAGCTTTTCATTAAATCCACAGAATCCAAAATACTACTTTCAGTACGGGCTTTCTCTATATAAAAACAAGAAGTTTAATGAGGCTATCATTGCGCTCAATATTTCAGCTAAAAACAAAGAATACGAACTTGAATCTCACTATTATGCAGGACTCTCTGAATATAATTTGCAAGAATATGAAGTTGCCCTTGCCAGGTTTCATACTATCGTAGAAAAGAAAGATAAAATTCTTTCGCCATTAGCAAGCTTTTATTCTGGTGTCATTCTTTTCGAACAAAAAAATTATGAAAAAGCTAAAGATGAGTTTCAATTTGTTTTAGATACATCAGAAGATCCAAAACTCGATGAAAAAGCAGAAGCTTATATTGACAATATTAATCGGGCTATTGCTTTTGCAAAAAATAAGATCAATACACTGTTTTTATCAGCAAGCCTTGGTGCTCTATATGATTCTAATGTTTTGTTGCAAAGTGATTCTAGCGGTGATCAGGGAACACCCCAAGACAAAGGAAGTCTTCGTTACATTCTTGGTTTAGGAGCCTTTTATCGTCCCGTCTATAATGATCAATACGAATTTGGTCCAAAACTGAGAACAGATTATATTTTTACACAAAATTCTGATCTCACAGATTATGATCCGTGGTCGGTTCAACTTTCAGCACCCTTTACTTATAAGTCAGTAGCGTTTCAAAAACCCATGAAGCTTGATCTCAAGCCTGGGTATGAACTCTTATATTTAGGTCAAGATGGTTCAGGAAAACCTCAAAAGACCCTTGATGGTCTTTATCTCGAAATTGCTCCTACCTTTATTATGTCAGAACGTTGGGTTTCGACGTATTCGCTGTTATATCGAAACGATCGATTTACGCAAACTTCGAGTCAAGGTGCAAATGCCAACAAGATAGCTTTTAAATTTTCAAATCTACTTTCTACAGAATCTTCCAAGACAAAAAATATTTTAATTGATGTGGGTTATACAATGAATGCAGCAAAAGAGAACTCTTATAAGTATCAGCGTTATGATTTAGCGGTTCTTTATATGACTCCAGTCTTTGCAGAGCGTGCTCACTTTGCAGGAGGAGTTAATTTTTATCAGCTTAATTACAATAAGCGCAGCCAAGCACAACATGATTTGAATACGGCTTTGACATCAACTGTATCTAAACCGATTTCAGAACACATAACAGGAATGGTCCTTGCCACATATGTTTTCAATAATTCTAATGTTAGTTCATTTGATTATAATAAGTGGACGCTTGGTATTCTTTTGAATATGGACTATGGATTTTAAGAATAGCTTTTTATAAAAAGAGCAGCATCCAGAAGATTTTTTGCCACGAACTCAGGAGGAGGATAGGGAAAGTCTCTCGGATTTTCAGAATGTCCGACGAGAATACTTTTAGTACCAATGCGATGGCCGGCTTCAACATCTGTCATGCGGTCTCCAATCATCCAACTTTTTTCAAATTCTACACCATAATCCCAGTTTGCGTATTGAAGCATGCCAGGATTGGGTTTTCGAGATATATGATTCGAATCCGTCATAAAGGGTGCGTAATAATAACGTTCAATATGAACTCCATGCTTGGAGCATTCAAAAGAAATCCTACGGTGAATTTCATCTAAATTCTGTATCAGAACTTTTCCTCTTGGCATGCCGGATTGATTGGTCACAACAAAGAGCTTGTAGCCCATATCACGCATGAGTCGCATTCCTTCAAAACAATGTGGCAAATAAACAATTTGCTCAGGATCATTAAGATAAATTTTATCTTCGATAATGGTCCCGTCACGATCCAAAAATACGGCTTTGTTCATATTTGTTATCTTATTGGATTATGTTTTTTTACTCAATGGATGATGCGTCTCAAGCATTTCAGATAAATGTTCCATATTAAGGTGAGTATAACGTTGAGTTGTTCCAAGATTTTCGTGGCCAAGGAGTTCTTGTATAGAGCGCAAATCTCCGCCATCTATTAAGAGATGAGTGGCGAAGCTATGTCGTAGTGCATGGGGGTTTATTTTGCGGATGATACCAGATCTTTTACTCCATTTTTCAACAACGGCATAAATCTTTCTTTGACTCCAGCCATGAAAGGGACCCTTTTTCTCTTGAGGAAAAGCAGAAAAAATTTTAAGGATTCCACTGGGAATAATGACGATTCTTTCTTTGTTTCCCTTGCCTAAAATAGTGATCTGCTTTTTTTTAAAACTCACTTTAGACCATTCAAGGTTGATGAGTTCTGAAACGCGCAAGCCACATCCATATAAAAGAGCAATGGCTAATTTTTCGACTTCAATATTTTCACCAGATTCTTGTGCCTGTTGGAGAGTGCTAAAAATCCCCATAACTTCATCCACAGAAAGATAGCGTGGCAGACTTTTTTCAACCTTATTCATATGAAGCTGCAAGGAGAGATCTTTTTGAAAAAGCTTATTTTCATAGGCCCAATTTAAAAAGCTCTTTAGACTTGCAAGCTTTCTGTTTCTTGAAGAGGGTCTTAAATGAGGGTGTTCCTGAAAATAAGATCTCATTTGCTTTAGAATATGGGCCTCATTTAAAGGATAAGAGGGGCCACTTTTTTTAAATGTTGAGTTAGGAGAAGATAAATCTGCCTGAGAGAGGCAAACATTAAAAACATCAGTGTAATCAACAAGATATGCTCTTATTGTGTGAGGGGAGTAGTTTTTTACGTAAATAAGATAGTGGAGGAAGTTTTTAATGGCATTTTGCAAGGATTGCACGTCTATCATACCCCTCCCACAACATCCTTGCTCTTAGGATACCATACAACTATATGAATTTATTAAATTATTACAATTAACGCCTGTTGTTAAATTTTACTTGCAGAAATTACAGCAACCTGGTAAATTATGCTTCGTGTCAATATGAGACAAAAGTCGAGTCTGAAATTGGCAAGACTAACAGTTAAGGTGGTACGTATGTCGTCAGACAATATTATTTTGCCTTCTAATAAAAACTCTAGTGTTAATCCCCTAGATCCCTCAGGTAATCCGCTTCAGCAAGATCAAAATACAACGATAGTTTATAAATCCGAAGTTATGGGTCAACTCATTAAAATGGTTGAGAGAGTGGCACCATCAGATGCAAGTATTCTTATTCTTGGAGAAAGTGGTACAGGAAAAGAACTGATAGCTAAAACGATTCACGAAAGATCGCGTCGATCAAATAAACCATTTGTTGCCATTAACTGTGGTGCTCTTCGCGAATCACTTTTAGAGAGTGAACTATTTGGTCACGAAAAGGGCGCTTTTACGGGTGCCTATTCCAAAAAAATTGGTCTTGCTGAAGTTGCAAACGGAGGAACGCTGTTTCTTGATGAAATTGGTGAACTCTCTCCTGGTATTCAAGCAAAACTTTTAAGATTTATACAAGAAGGTGAGATTTACCGTGTTGGTGGTAAGGATCCGATCAAAGTTGATATTCGTTTAATTTCTGCAACCAATCGTGATTTGGAATCAGAAGTGATGAAAGGAACTTTCCGAGAAGATCTATTTTACAGAATCAATACCATTACAGCTCATATGCCACCTCTTCGCCGTCGCAAAGAGGATATTCCATTATTAGTGAGCTTCTTTTTAGAAAAAGGATCTCATAAGCACCTCAATCGTGGTCGTCAAATGTCAGAAGAGGCAATGAAAGTTATTTTAAAATACGATTGGCCGGGAAATATTCGTGAGCTTCAAAATGTTTGTGAAAGATTGCAAATCCTTTCTGAAGGCCACACGATTATGCCAAATGATATTCCTGAAAATATCAGAAATCCTGATCAAAAAATCGTATTTGATGATTATGATCCGTCACTTCCTCTTTATGAGCTTGAAAAACGTTATATTATTAAGGCTTTAAGCTATTTTGATGGAAACAAAACTAGGGCTGCAAATGCCTTAGGTATTACAATCAAAACTCTCTATAACAAGCTTCATGAGTATGGAGAATTTGATAACTTTGCGGTTCACTCAAAAGAATAAATGGGGTACACCTGCCTTTGTGCTGGGTGTACACACCTTCTTTTCTGCTAAGATTTGGAGTTATGCTTGAGAGAACTACTTTTGATCATTGTTATCTTTTTTGGAGTTCGGTTGTTTGCTGCCCCTATATGTGGAGAACTTTTTTCTATTCCAACAAAGCCACAAGTGAAATCAGGAGCGTCCTTAAAATTTGTTAAAATAGGTTCAGCAGAAAAATCTGGGATTGATACTTTTACATCTGAAATATCGGGTTACCTTTTTTTAATTTCAGGAGAACCAAAAACAGGAGAGATGCATCTTTATAGATCTCGATTGGGAGAAGCAAAAGAAGTTTTTGGTGGAGCAGAAGAGGGTCAAGAAATGGAATACCTAGGAACATTTCGAGAAGATGCCTCTTCGGGCTTACCTGTTGAATATCATACTCAGCGCCAAACAGATAAAGATGCAGTCAATCCCGTTGAGAAAGTCGAATTAATAAGAGTTGGAAATGTTAAAGAGGGATTAGCTGGTCAAGGGGAGTATCGTATTATTGCTTATACTCGCAATGAAACATCGAGTTTTGAGTTAAAGCTTGTTCGAACGTCGCAAACGACAAAACCTCAAAAATAAAAAAGAAGGAAAAACAGTGAAAAAAGATTTTGTCGTTTTAGGATTAGGAATAGTTTTTCTTTTTTTTCAAGAATTGCACATTCGGAATCTCTTGCTTTAGAGTGTGCAGGCCTTTTTGAAAGTGTTGGGGTTTCAAGAGAAATCAAGCCACGATATTTTTCTGTTAAGGATCCCGATCAGTTTCAAGAAACAGAGCTTCGCCAATTGGCCAAAGAACTTCAGAGTTTTGAAGATTATCTACAAAAGGTACGACTCGTAGATGATCTTTTTGAGGGTTATCAAAATGGCAGTAAGCGCTCAGCATATCGATATGTTGCCAATAAAATAACACCACTTTTAGATATTTTTTTAAAGAAACTACAAGTCCAATACAAAATGGAAACCACCCGAAACTTAGAAAATGGAGAGATCGATACACATTTTCTTATTTTAGAACCAACAGTCTCTCAACTTAGAGAGGGTCAATATGGTGCCCTAAACCTTCTTGCACGAGATTTTTTAGCTAATGGTCGCTTTTTGATTGCGATTAATCCATTTGATCTTGTTCGCAAGACTCAGGGTACGGCACGCTTTGCAGGTGATGGTTTAACCTATTATTCTCCAAGTCTTCGACTTTTTGTGAATCTTGCAAAACAGTTTCGAATTTTTAGAACAGAAGATGCGGACTATAGCGAAGATCCCGAGCTAGCAAGTGTTATTGCCTCTGCTCGTGATAAAACACAGTCAAGCCATGATGATATTTTGGAAAAACTAAGAGAGACGCCACAAAAAAGAAAAGGCAGCCCTGGTTGGCTGCCTCCGCGTTTTTGATATAGACGTTCAGGAGACTCTCTTAGAAGTAACCGCCGCCACCACCGCGTGACCCTTCGTCATCATCTTGATCTTCATCGTCATCATCTTCCATA
Organism: Bdellovibrionales bacterium; assembly: GCA_039810365.1. GTDB lineage: Bacteria > Bdellovibrionota > Bdellovibrionia > Bdellovibrionales > JAEYZS01 > JAEYZS01. The sequence continues at coordinate 15,353 of JBDHWX010000019.1, forward strand.
TTGTCATAGTCATCAGATCCATGATGATCATTCTCATCAAAAAGATCTTCTTTTGAAGAGCCATCATGGGTTTCATCGTCTAAATCATCCGATGAAAAATCGTTATCTGCTGAATGAGAAGATTCAACGGCAAAAGGATTACTTGTTGGGATAACAACTTTTGTGTCTTTTGCAATTTCAGCAAGAGATGGAACTTTTGGCTTATCTGATTTTGCTTTTTTAGGTGCAGGTGCCTTCTTAGCTTTTTTAGTCTTCAAAACTTTTTTCTTAGCTGCTTTCTTCGTAGCTTTTTTATGAGCTTTCTTTTTAGAAGCCTTTTTCGCTGGTTTTTTAGATTTTTTAACTTTTGCTGCTTTTTTCTTGGTTGCTTTCTTAGTAGCCTTTTTCTTTTTTGCCATAAATCCTCCTCAAATAAAATACCTTGGACATGTCAATACTAAGTCAAATGAGAGGGGAGTTGCAATAAAATCGGGTTAATTTTTGCAATGCAATGATAATAAAAGAAAACCCCAAAGAGTGTCTCTTTGGGGTGTAAAGTCTTGGTTTATATTTTGTCTTATGACAATAACTTTAAAGCAACAGCTGGGATCTGGTTAGCTTGAGCAAGAGTTGCAGTTGATGCCTGTAGCATAACATTGTTTCTTGCAAGCTCAGAAGAAGCCATGGCAACGTCTGTATCACGGATTCGGCTATTTGCTGCACTTAAGTTCTCATCAGAAACGCTTAAGTTATTTAAAGTCGATTGAAGTCTATTTTGTAGGGCTCCAAGGTTAGCGCGTGTGCCGTTAACACGAACTTGAGCTTCGTCAAGTTGGCTAAGAGCTGTTTGAGCGCCTTCTTTTGTTGTGTAATCAACTCCTGTTAAGCCTAAAGCATCGATCGTTGCAACGTTTTCGTGAGCCTTAAAAGAGATTCTGTCTTCCATTTCGTTGTTGTTAATACCAACCTGGAAGTCAAATTGTGGAGCTGAACCATCAAGAAGTTTTGTTGAACCCCAAGAAGTCACTTGCGCAATACGCTGCATCTCCTCTTTGAGTTGATCA
>JBDHWX010000020.1:0-15670 GCA_039810365.1 Bdellovibrionales bacterium
TCCCCCCTCACTTAAGTACAGAATGCCTCTAACTTTAAGACACCACAAGACAAAAATTAGGTGAATCCTTTTTTTAATAGAAATTTAGGGTTTTAGAAGCTTTGCGGCACGACGTGAGCTATCAGAACTTGTGTCAACAGCCTCTTTATTTTGATCTTGGATGGCCATATAGACTTCTTCACGATGGATTTTTGTGTCTTTAGGGGCCTGAATTCCAAGCCTGACTTGTTTACCTTTGATCTGAACGACTGTGATTTTGATATTATCGTCTATTGCGATACTTTCACCTAATTTACGAGTCAAAACGAGCATAATTACATCCTGTATTTTTCTAATGCTATAGAAGGTTTTAGAGAATTTTAGAGAACACCTTCCGATGGCATCAACACTATAACCGCGTTATCGGCGATTTTTAATAGAGTGTTTAGGTATTATTTCTACTTAAGAAAGTCAAGTAAACTTGGCTGTAGGATTTTGGCCGAGGTCGCCATGGTGGCTTTTAATGTTGACTCATTTTTGCTTAAGTTACTGAACAATTCATAGGCATCAACATCTTCTATGGTCGATTGCTTGGCCTTTTCATCGACCTTTGCCGAGTGAAGGGTTGCAGCCGTATTTTCAAGATTTGTCACCCGTGAGCCGACCTTGGCTCGAGCATGAACCACCTGATCTAAGACCGTATCCAGTTTTTCAAGAGACTCCTGAATAGCCCCTTTATCATTGGCCATCATGCCAATTTCGAGATCTGAAAAAACCTTAAAAACATTTTCACCATTACCTAAATATGACATGTCTCCAAAATCACTTTGTTTGGAAAGGGCCTCAGAGGCCGTTCGCACAGAAGCAGGTCCCCTAATATTCGTATTTTGTTGTGATTCTTCGCTTTTGTTTTCTTGTTCGCGCATTTCTTTTATTTGTGTCTGAATCAAATCTTGAGAGTCTTGTGGTACAGAATTATAAACACCACCTTTTTTTGCATCACGACCCAAAAAAATCATATCTCCTGGAACGTTCATGGCAATGTAATCACCCTTATTAACTTCAATCATCATTTCACCACGATCACCGCGGTAGTTGCCTTCACCATCAAATGGTTTTTGAACTGTTTGATAGCCGCCAAAGATATAACGATTTCCAAAACGTCGATTTGCAACCTGCAGAACTTGGTTATAAAGTTGACGAACCTCGGTTGCAACAGCCTGCCGAGAAGATTCACTGGAGCTGGGATCATTTGCCTGAGAAAGCGCTAGCTCTTTAGCCCGAATGGCCGCATTAGAAAGCTCTTCTAGAGATTTATCTGTAAAATCTAAAAAGTCTTTTGCAAAATCTTGGTTTTTTAAATACTGGGCAATTCCCTGCTCATTTGTTCGAGAGCTTAAAAGTTTCGTGGTTCCCACGGGATCATCTGACGGCTTGTTGATTCTTTTTTGACTTGCCGCCTGAGTTTGAAGCTCTGACATTTCATTGCGATTTTTTCCAATGGCTAAATTCGTATTGAGATAATTTTGTGCATCAGAAACTCTCATGTCTTATTACCTCTTTAAGTTAATCACCGTATCCAGCATCTCATCAGCCGTTTTAATAAGCTTTGCCGAAGCGTCAAATGCTTTTTGATACTCAATCATTTTTACCGTTTCTTCATCAAGACTTACACCACTAATGCTTTCCCGAATATTTTTTAACTGTGTGAGAGCCTCTTGCTGATGTTCGCTCATGGCTCTTGCTTTTCTTGTTACAACGGAAAGCTCTCCAACAAGGCCATTATAAAAATCATCGGCGGTATCCTTACCATTAAAAAGAGGCTTATACTGTAAAGAAGAAATATAATTAGCAATTCTGTTATCCGCTGGGGCATCGGGTACAAGGCCCGCAGCAATATGGCTCACATCGTTTTGGACAAGATTGGTTACCGCAATATTATTGGAGTAATCCAACTCTCCTGATGATGATGCTGCAAAAAATCTTCCCGCAGCTCTTCCCCTCTGATCATAGCCCGTTGCATGAACGGCATTGATATTATCTGCAATCGTATAAGCCAAATGATCTAAACGATCGAGCATGCCGTTGACGACTTGATCTCGAACCTCAAGCATTCCCCCAAGCTTTCCTCCCGTAATCTGATCTGTTACACGAAACTGTGAGGATCGCGGATTAAGTTGAAACATGATGTCCACATTGCCTTCTCGCTTATTTCCCTGCGCGGGAGAAGAATTAGGTTTTAATTCTGCGGCGTCATAACCACTTACCAAGACAATATTGGCTCCAGCCACAACCTGAACTTTGCCGCGATCAACTTCTGAATATTTTATATTAATTTTTTCACCTAATTTTTTTAGTAAAAGATCTCGACGATCACGAGCATCATTGGCAGGTGCTCCTTGGATCTCGGCACTCTCTACTTTTTGGTTGAGATCAGCAATTTCAGACGTGAGACTGTTGATTTCTGTTAACTCTCCAGAAATCTCATTATCAATTTCTCTTTGAATCGTTTTTAAATCACTATTTGTTTTTTTAAAATTTTGTGTTAGTTGAATCGCCGTTTCCTTAACCTGCGTACGAATCGGCAAACTTTCTGGCTGATTTGCTAATTCCCTAAAGGCATTAAAAAACTCACCCATGTAGTGATTTAATCCCTTACTATTTTGCTCATTGACAACTTGCTCGACACGATCCAAGTAAGCGGCCTTTCCTTGCCCATAACCAAGCTTTGTCATTTCTTGTTCAATTTGTTTTTCTAAATGAGGATTATTAGTGCGAGTCACCGTCTGAGTTTTTGCGCCCGTCCCAATCTGGTATTTGCCCATATCCGCAGGGGGCGCATTGGTCACAAGTTCTACGCGCTGCCGAGAATAACCCTCTGTATTTTTATTTGCGATATTATGGGAAACAGTCTGCAAGCCGGTTTGGCTATTCATCATCGAACGCTGGCCGATGTTCATGACTGATGAAATTTTTGACATCCTGTCTTTCCTTTTTTATAAAACTCGATCCATGAGTTTTATAGTTTTAGACTTCTTTACTTACAAACTTTCCAGAAGGAACAGCTGCTTCTTGCATATGCCCCTCATTTTTATAAGTTGGTTTAATCTGTAAAGAAGTTTTTAAATTTTCTAATGCACCTTTAATATTGCTAAGAGCCGACTGTACTAGAATCTCGTTTTTTTGATTATTCTCTCGAACTCTTTTAATCAAAAGATCAAGGGTTGCATGAATGGAACGCAGCCTATCCCCGTGAGCAAATTCAAGCTTTCCTGCAAGCTCCAACAATAGTAACGGCTCTGCTTTAAAGTGAATAGCAGAAGCAAGTTCTCGCGCACGCTTCTCTCGGATTCTCTCTAAAGACTTAAGTTTTGCAATCATAGCATCTTTGGCCTGATTATTTTCAACCAATGCTTCGATCTTTGATTCTTTCAAAATATCGTATTCATGGCGAACCAAATCTAAAAAGTGACGGTAAACTGTCACCTCTTCTTCTAGGACCTGAACTAAATTGTTATAACTATCGATATATGCCATTTTTATGATTTCTCAATTGTTGAATGTAAAAGTTCATCATCAACCATTTTATCTGCTACTTTTTTTGAATCAACCTTGTATTGTCCTTTATCTATGAGCTCCTGAAGTCTTTTGACTTTTTCCGAGTCAACGCTTGGGGCCTGCATCGCAAGTTCTTTAATCTTTTTCATTTCTTGTGCGCGCTCAGAAAGCTGAACTTTTGCCGAAGCATTTTTTGCCTCTAAACTCGGAGCTTCTTTAGAAAAGTCTTTTTCTACTTTACCTTTTTTATTTGCACCAGAACTCTTTGATGTTGATATCCCGTTGATGGCGGCCTGATTGACGTCGTTGTTGACTTTCATACGCCTTACCCTTCCTTTTCATTACATACTATTATTAGTGTAGCATAGTGTCTCAAAAGAGTACAAACAATGCGTATATTAAAAAATTCTCGACTAACGAAGGGGCCATTATCCATTTTCAAGTCTCCAAATAAAGCTACGATCCACTCCGTTTAGCTGGACCAAAGACTCACCCGGGCCTAGCTCTTTTTTATTTTCTGCTAGCTGGCCACGAAATAAAAACGTCGACTTAAGTCCATTATCATGCTGAACAAAAACGGCCCTCTCACCACTTTCAAGGCTTTGCATTGCCGTAACCTTTCCCTTCCATGGCATGAGAATGTGAGTATCATCTGCATTTTTCTGTGGCGAGACTTGCAATAACATTGCACCGTTTTGTCCACCCGATTCTTGATTCCTATTTTCTATTTGAAATGTTTTGTGATTTTCTGTTGAAATGGGTCCACTTGGTCTTTCAATCTTTTTTTGCGAGCCGAATCGTTCCATAATTTGATCATAAATCATATTGCTAAGGCCAACACCGCCAACGTTTGACCATTGCTCCACATACTGATCATAGAGTTGATCCGAAAATATTTTTTCTCCCATAGATTCTTTTGTAAGCTCACTTTTAGGAACGGCCTTGCGCATGGCCCCCACCATCTCTCGAAGAAATTGCTCCTCATAGAGTTTAGCAGCAGCCATGATACGTGGATCGCGTGAATCTTTTGACAGAATATTCTGTTTTATAGAGTTGGCATGATCTTGGGGATCTACTTGGGCATTGATATTTTGTCGAACATTTTTGATCATATTTTTTCTTTCGATCAAAAATTGTAACAAGCTTAAAAAAAGTGGGGTGGTTTGTTAGAGCAGCACTTCCTGTGCATCTTTGAACATCATCCTTGATGTTCTGTACCTTTTCCTTGTTTCCTGCTTAAAAAAACTTGGGAAAGAAAAATCCTTCCATGGCCCTGATCTCTAACTCCCCTACCCCGAGCCCTGCACATCCATGTGCCGGGCTCAATTCGTTACAATTTAATTTTATAATCTCTTTTGCAAATCTCATAATTTTTTTTTACAAAACTTCTAAATCCCCGTGCAAAGCTCCAGCTGCCTTAATGTTTTGGAGGATTGTGATCAGGTCTTTTGGAGAGATTCCTAGACTATTGAGCCCCTTTACAATATCTCCAACGTTGGCTTCTCCGCCAAATACTGCATTTTTTCCTGTCTTAGCATCCTTTGCTTTTGCGTCCCCAATTGTTAAAGAAATGTTTCCGTGAGAAATCGCAATTTTTGAAATTCGAACATTTTCTCCAATAACGACCGTTCCCGTTCTCTCATTGATAACTACCTTGGCCTGCACATCGGGATTAACATCAAGTCCCTCAATCACAGCCATAAACTCCACGGCATTGCCGTCATAATTTGGAGGCACAACAAGATCAATGGTAGAGCTGTCTTTGGCGACTGCATATTTGCCGCCAAGTTCTCGGTTCACAACATGGGCTGTTCTTGCTGCAGTTGTAAAGTCTGCATTGTGTAAAGTCAGTCTTAGCATCTTTCGAGAGGCAAATTCCATATCCAAATCTCGTTCGATAATGGCGCCATTGGGAACACTTGCAACCGTTTTAATCCCTTTCCCACCAGAGCTATCTTGGCCAACCAAAAGTCCTCCTTGAGCAACAGCATAGACCTCTTTATTGGCTGCACGAAGTGGTGTTTGAATCAAAGTTCCGCCCTCAAGGCTCGAAGCGTCTCCAATGGAATGGACCATGACATCAATTTTGTTTCCCGATCTTGCAAAGGCCGGAAGGCTTGCCGTAATCATAACGGCTGCTACGTTTTTACTTTGTAAATCCTTATTTTCAATTTTCATCCCCATGGTATCGAGCATTCGAGTCATACTTTTACTCGTAAATTCGGCTGTACCATCACCTGTCCCAGAAAGTCCTACGACCAACCCATAACCAATCAGTTGGTTTTCTCTCACCCCACGGATATTGGCTATGTCTTTAAGACGGGCGGCCTCAGATTGAAGCCCAATTAAGAAAATAATGATAATAAAAATATTTTTCATGAAAATAAGAACTCCTTAAGCTGAAGAAGAACCGCCAGCATGACAATAGAAATTTGAATTGCAATTACTTGTTTCATAAAGTTTTTCCTCTTGGGTTGTATCGAACAATATCAAAACGCGAATCCAACATTTTAGATGCGGGCACTCCACCCTCCCCAATATCCGATGGCTTCACCAATCCTGTGGCAATGACTTTGTACTCTTTGTTTCCTATCATAAATGTTTGTGAACCTTTTACGCGATAACTCCCGTCTGCGGTACGCTCAACAATTCGAGATGGTACAATTTTAACATCAAAGGGCTCTGCGCCACCTTCTTCGGCTTTAGGCTCCGTAGCACCGGCAACGGCTGCAGGCTCCTGTTTTGTCTCTGGTGTTTTTGCATCTGCGGGACCTGGTTGCGCACCGGCAGGAGCTGCCGTATTTGACGAGGCGAGCTTTCGTGCCTTTTCAATTTTATCTGTTAAGTCCTTAATGACTTTTGCCTTGGTTGAAAGTTGCTTTTCTGGCTGACCATCGAGTTGAACGTTCAAAATATCTCCTGGCAGCCTCACAATATTTTGAGAAAATAAATACGAATCTTGCCCTTCCATTGCCCACAAAGAACCTGCATTATCAGAAAAAAGCTCTTCTTGCTCGAATTGCTTTTTTGTCATCCTTCGATATTGTCTCTCCTCTGGAACCGGCAAATTAGGATTGTCAGAAAAACGAATTGCCTCAGATGTTGGCTGGACAGAACTCACTTGGGTTTTTTGCTGCGTCTCTCCACCGTTTAAAAAAGATTTTAGCCCCTTGTTAAAGCTCGCGCACGATGTGAGTGTTATCAAATAGAATATTGTGATCAAACTAAATATAAGTTTTTGCATTATTGAACCTCAACCGTATTTTCATCAATGATAAGACCTGTGATAATTTTTTTTGTGGCGGGATTTAAAATTTTTGCAACATCTCCAACATAGCCGTTGTCTTGCGCAACTCCGGTAAACCGAATCATCCAGCCAGCATCTCCCAATTGGACACTCACAGGTGCTCCTCTTGTCAGGGCAAGTCTTCTCTTAAGAGAGCTTCTCCACAAAGGCTGATTGGTAAGAACATATTGGCTTGTTTCGGAGCCCAAAAGTTCTTTTTCTTGAGGGGCTAGCTCTCTGGAAAACGTGACATCTTGTTTTTGAATAGAAAAATCTTCTCTTTGAATTCTTGTTCCAATGGGGAGAACTCTCATGGCAACGGGAACATTTTGATAAATTTTGACAACACCTTGAACAAAAACTTTTTTAATAAAGTTTTCATCTCTGTATAAGTCAACACCAAGATTAAAAATTCCTCTTGGTATTGATTGTGTCGTTGAAAGCTTCCATGTAAGTTTTGGGCCTATTTCTCCTGCGTTTTGTATTTGTAAAGAACTGACTTCGATCTGACAGGGTTCACAAGTTGGTTTAACCCACTCAACAATTTTTTCGGTTATTTCTTTTGAAGTAATCTTATTGTTTTTTCGCAGAACCTTAATTTCGCTTGGTATAAAAATATTAAATCTGTTGGCTTGATTTTTAAAGTGGTAGCGCAATATCTCAGAAATTGCAAAATTTGAAAACTTGCTCATTTCTCCATTGCGAGGCGTTTGTGCAATCAAAATTTTTTGCAACTCATTTAAAAGAGACGGCTGAACATCTTGAGGGCTCACCAAATCACCCAATGAAATTTGATCACTGTCGACATAAACTTGCGGCAAAAAGTGCAACTCCTCCTTTTGTGATGCAAAAGCAATACATCCAAAAAAGGAAATATAAAATGCTGCAGCCAAAACTTTCTTCAAACATCACCTCAAGTTATTAAGCGACTGAAGCATTTGATCTGCCGCTTGAATTGCTTTTGAGTTCATCTCATAACTTCTTTGTGCAGAAATCATATTCACCATTTCTTCAACAATATTCACATTACTTGCCTCAAGTTGGCCTTGGGCAAGAGCTCCCATCCCCGACGTTCCAGGCATCCCTTGTGCCGGTTGGCCACTCGCTCCTGTCGGCACATAAAGATTTTTACCAATATTTTTTAGTCCTGCGGGATTGACAAAATTTACAATCTGAATTTGTCCAATTGTTTGTGGTGCCGAATTTCCACTGACAGTAATTTGAACCTGACCATTGGAATCTATCTGAATTCCATTTGTATTGGGCGGAATTGTAATTTCTGGGATTAGAAGTCTGCCATTTTTATCAACAATTCGGCCGCTGGGATCTTTTTGAAAAGAACCATCTCTTGTATAGCCAACTTGGCCGTCTTCAAGTTGAATAGGAAAAAATCCTGGCCCCTCTATCATAATATCAAGAGGTCCATTGGATATTTTGGCACTCCCAACTTCAAAGTTTTTTTGAACGGCTGCCGTTCTGACTCCAAGCCCCGTCTGAACGCCTGTTGGTGAAACAGCATTAAGGCCCGTTTGTGCTCCCGGTTCTTTTTGAGTTTGATACAACAGATCTTCAAATTCAGCTCTTGATTTTTTAAATCCAGTCGTGTTCACGTTTGCAATATTGTTTGCAATCGTATCCATATTGGTCTGCTGAGCTTGCATTCCTGTTGCGGCAGTATTGAGCGACTTAAACATTTTTAAACTCCATTATTTAAGCTGTGGAACACTATTTACTAATTTTTCATCCATCTGATCAAAAGCAGACATGGCCTTTTGAGCGCTTTCAAAAAGCCTTGTTGTCGCAATCATATCTGTCATTTCTTTTACAACATTCACGTTGCTGCCCTCGAGAAAACCCTGATGAACCGTGGCAGACGTGTTGCGAACAATATTCGGGTTCATGTTTTCTTTTAATCCATAGAGAGAGCCTCCGCCCTTGCGCAAAGCCTGTGCCGGTTCAACATTGACAATAGAAAGCTTTCCTACGTTTTGATTATTTATAAAAACACTGCCATCTGTTGTAATATTCACGGCTCCCCCCTCCGTAGAAATAAATCTGGATTGAGGATTTTGAGGGTTTCCGTCTAAAAGAACCTGATATCCCTCTTTGGTAACCAATTGCCCTTGTGAATTAATGGTTAAAGATCCATTACGAGTCATGCGGATTCCCGCAGGAGTGTTCACCTCTAAAAATCCGCTTCCCTCAAGAGCGATATCCAAATTATTTCCAGTGGGCTTAATGGGACCTTGTGAAAAATCAGTATAAGTTCCATTTGTTTCGACAAAAGCCTTGTCTCCGCCATTGAGATCATAAAAACTTTCGATATTGGCTGTCACACGAGGGACCGTATTGACATCGCCATCTTTTTCGTAGGCCGTAAGATATTCACGAAAAGCTTGCTGGTCTTTTTTAAAGCCTGTGGTATTCACGTTGGCCAAATTATTGGAAATGGTTTCCAACTTTTGGTTCTGAGCCATCGCTCCACTTAAGGCTGTATAAATTCCCTTTGTACTCATTTCAAACACCTACTCACAAAAATAGTGAGCAAGTGATGTGCCAATAAAATACAAACACGACCATAGTCTCATTTTTGTTATTTGAACAAATTTAAACAGCTCCCATGCACAAGTTTCTTTTGTTGAGGCGTCAATATTTTGTCGACTCGTCAAACATTTTCTGGTCTCGACGAACCAACAAGGAAGTTGTGATAATCATAAAATGCAAACGGTATTCTTTTTGCTAATAGCAACTATTTTTTCTTTACAAGCATTTGGAGCAAAAGAAGAGCCCGGGTTTATTTATACAAAACCCAAACTCGATCAAATTGCACAAACTCCCATCAAACAAAAACAATTAAGTCGTACAGACTCTCTTGTGTTTGATATTCCTATTACCTACAACAGTCAGGTTAAATATTGGATACGTTTTTATCAAACAGTAGGAAAAAAACATTTTACAACTTGGCTCGAAAGAACTCAGCGCTATATTCCAAAAATTCAAGTCGTCTTTAAACAAAAGGGATTGCCCGCAGATCTGGCCTATCTTGCCATGATAGAAAGTGGTCTTTCGCCTTTTGCATTATCCTCAGCCAAAGCCGTTGGTTACTGGCAGTTCATTCCGCCAACGGCAAAGAGATACGGCTTAAAACTCAATTGGTGGTTGGATGAAAGAAGAGATATTTATAAAAGCACAGAAGCTGCTGCCCGTTATCTGACAGACATGCACAAAATGTTTAATTCTTGGTATCTGGCGGCTGCTGGATACAATACCGGAGAAAATCGAATTAAGCGGCTTATCGAAAAACATCAAAGCCATAACTTTTGGGAAATTTCTGATAGCCTTTTGCAAGAAACAAAAGATTATGTTCCCAAACTTATTGCAGCTGTTCTGATTGCAAAGGCTCCGGCCCTTTATGGTTTTCACAATATCCAGTATAAAGATCCCATTGAATATGAATACTTTTGGGCACCCGGTGGAACCTCTTTAAAATCTTTAGCCCAGTTTATTCATTACCCAGAAAAAGAACTCCGTTATATGAATCCAGAGCTGATCCGCGGGTATATTCCAGATTATGTCAGTGGCCATCGCATTCGTATCCCCAAAGGCTCCCTACAAAAGGTCTCCTCCTACTTCCGCACCAAACTCTAAAGGTGCCAGCCGCTTTTTGGGTAAAAGTGCCAGCCGCTTTCTAGGCCAATCCGTTTAGCCTTGCGTTAGAAGCAACCAATATTTTACTATTTATTTTTGAAAGCATAGTATTCGCCTATGGCATTGATCGTTCAAAAATATGGTGGCAATATTCTTTCGACTCCTGAAAAAATAAAAAGTGTTGCCCACAAAATAAAGCAGCTCACAGACCAAGGCGATCAGGTCGTTGCTGTTGTGAGTGCCATGGGAAAAACCACAGACGAACTCACCCGTCTCGCTTATCAAGTTTCCTCACAACCCATCAGAAGAGAATTCGACATGCTTCTTTCTGTTGGCGAAAGAATTTCAATGTCGCTTTTATCTATGGCTTTAAATGATCTCGGCCTTCCAACCAAAAGTTTTACGGGCAGTCAGGCCGGCATCATCACAGAACCAAGCCACACCCAAGCCCGCATCATGGATGTTCGACCCATGCGCATCGAAAAAGAGCTTTTTTATAAAAACACCATCATCATTGCAGGTTTTCAAGGCGTATCAGCAGAAGAAAAAGAAATCACAACTCTAGGGCGCGGAGGAACCGATACGACAGCCGTTGCCATGGCCCATGCACTCAAGGCCCATCGTTGTGAAATTATCAAAGAAGTCGGCGGAATTTATTCTGCTGATCCACAGATTGTTCCACAGGCCAAACGTCACGCTCAGGTGAGTTTTGGAGCAGCCCTTGAAGCAACTTATTGGGGAGCAAAAATTCTGCACTATCGTGCTGTAGAGCTTGCTAAAAAACTTAAAATTCCCCTACACATCAAACATATTCAGGATTCTAAAATATCAACCATTATTCATGGAGAGTGTCCCGTGTCGGATAGTCAATTTGAAGCCCAAAAGATTTTTGCAATTAGCTCTATCAAAAATATTGCAATCTGCGAGTTGAACCTTTCTTTAACCGATTCCTTAAAAAAACTAGGCGCACTATTAAAAGAAAAATCTCTTCCTTGGCCACAAATTCTATCGAGCGAAACAGAAAATGATTCAACAAGGTTATTTTTAGCATCAAGCGAAGAATCCCTTAGCGTTTTAATGAACGCTCTTCAAGAAACCCTGTGGGTTAAAAAATGTATGGATCAATACTCAACCGTTACAGCAACATGTTTTGGACAAGCTCAAAGCAGTATGAGTTTGCAAATTTTAGAGAAATTATCCGAAGAAAAGATTGCTCCTGAAAAAATATTCCTCACGCCACAAAGTGTTTCGATATTGGTCAAACAAAACGAATGCGAAAAAGCCATCAAAGCTTTACATCAATTGATTTAAAAGATAAGCATTAGCCAAAATATATCTCAGCATTATCAACAGAGCGTAAAAAATAATCGGCAATAAGATATTCTTTTTGCTCTGGCGTGAGATCTCCATGAACACCTTGCCTGCGCGTACGATCTTTGTAGATATGATAAAAACTCAAAGCCGCCGCCACTGAAATATTAAAACTTTGGGCAAAACCCTGCATGGGTATAATACATTTAACGTCGGACATTTCTAAAATCTCTTGAGAAACGCCATCTTTTTCGTTTCCCAAAATAAGAGCTGTGGGAATTGTAAAATCCACTTCATCAATGGAAACGGCATGAGAATCCAAATGAGTCGAGCAAATACGATAACCTTTTTTCTTTAGATACTGGGCGCACTCAAGGGAGTTCATCCAGCGCTTCACATTGAGCCACTTATCTGTTCCTTTGGTCGTTCTTTTTGAAAGTTTATATTTGGTTTGGTTTTCTACCATGTGCATTTCTAAAAGACCAAATGCTTCGGCTGATCTCATGACCGCACTTGCGTTTCCCAAGTCACAAATGCCATCCAAAACGGGAATAATGTTCAGCGTTCTTTTTTCTATCACGTTGCGAATTTTTTCTTGGCGCTCTGGGGTCAAAATTTGAGACATGACCTCGATGACTTGTGCAGGGTTTGTTCTCTTTTTTTTAAGATAAAAATGATAATCGGTCTCTAGCATACTCATGCAAAAATAATTAACGCGTTCTAAAAATTAAAACAACTGCTAATTTTGAAACCAATTTTAGTTTGTAATATTAACTCTTGGATCTTCGTAACTTTACAAAATCAACTTTTGGCTCTGGTGCAGCCTTTGAATAATCAAAAAACTCAATCCGGTTTCGCCCCTTATTTTTTGCCGTATACAGGTACTCATCCGCCCTTCTGACCAATTCACGCGCGTCCAACATAATTTGCGGATCCGTTAAAGCCATACCAAGGCTTGCTGTTAATTTTTTGGTATTGTGATGAGAACGAAAAACATGCTGAGTAATAGTATCCTTAAGGCGATGAGCAAAAAGAAGGGCTCCTTCAAGATTGGTTTCTGTGATCACAATTAAAAACTCATCTCCACCATAGCGCGCACCAAAATCGACTTTACGAATATTTTCTCGAATGATCTTACCAACCTCTGCTAAAACATAACTTCCAAATAGATGATCGTGTTCATCGTTGACACTTTTAAAATAGTCCATGTCCATCATAATCACAGCAATCTTTTTTTTAAATCTTTGGGCTCGCAAAATTTCAGAGTCTAATTTTTGATAGATGGAGCGCATATTATAAAGTCCGGTCAGATCATCAATTTCGACTAATTCCTGAAGCCTTTGATTAGCCAAACGCAATTGATCATTGAGATCTTTAATTCGCAACTTGGCCTTGACCCTTGCCAGAAGTTCTTTCACATCAAAAGGCTTTCGAATGTAATCATCAGCCCCAGCATCAAGACCCAAAATAACATCTTCTGGTTTGTCATTTGCTGAAATAAAAATAACGGCTACATAAGAAAGTTTTTTTCTTAGAAGCTTTAAAGTATCAATACCAGAAATTCCGGGCATATTGATATCGAGAATTAAAAGATCAGGAGTTTGATCTGTAATAGTTGCAATGGCTTTTTCTCCACAATCAGCCGTTTGCACCTGATAGCCTTCAAACTCCAGGGTTTTGGAGACAAATTTAAGATAGTCTTGGTCATCGTCAACAACCAAAATACGTCTTTTTTCTTTATTTTGAATCTCTTGTGGATGCATCTGCCTATTTTAAACTATTCTTTTTTAAATGAAAACTCATGACTTTGCTTTTTGGGCTAGCCTAAAGTGGTGGGAACTGTTAAATATTTTTTATGGCATATGATCATCTTTCTGTTGAACCAAAGTGGCAAGAAGCTTGGGAGTCTCAAAAAGCCTTTCAGGTCGAAGTTAAAAAAGATAAACCAAAATTTTATGCTCTCGATATGTTTCCCTACCCTTCTTCCCAAGGTCTTCACGTTGGTCATCCCGAAGGCTATACGGCTACCGATATCGTTTCTCGCTACAAGCGCACAAAAGGCTTTAATGTTCTTCACCCTATGGGTTGGGATGCCTTTGGACTGCCTGCAGAACAATACGCTATTCAAACTGGCGTTCACCCAGCCATTACAACCGAAAAAGCCATCAATAATTTTAGAAGGCAACTTCAAGCTTTTGGCTTTAGCTACGATTGGTCCAGAGAAATTTCAACCTGCGATCCCAAGTATTACAAATGGACACAGTTTATTTTTTTAAAACTTTTTGAAAAAGGCTTGGCCTATCAAAAAGAAGTTCCCGTGAACTGGTGCCCTGCGCTTAAAACAGTGTTAGCCAACGAAGAAATTGAGCGCGGCGGACACCCTGTTGTTCGCATGCCCATGAAGCAATGGATGCTCAAGATTACTTCTTATGCCGAACGTCTTTTAAGTGATTTAGACAAAGTCGATTGGCCCGAGCGTACCAAAGAGGCCCAAAAAAACTGGATTGGCAAATCCGAAGGTGCTCAAGTTTTTTTTAGTGTAGCAAATTCTCAAGAAAAAATTGAAGTTTATACCACAAGACCCGATACACTTTTTGGCGCAACTTATTTAGCGCTTGCTCCCGAACACCCTCTTGTTGATATTCTCGTCACTCCCGAAAACCAAAATAAAATTAAAGCTTATAAAGAAAAGGCCTCAAGAAAGTCAGAAGTCGACCGTCAAATTTCTAAGGAAAAAACCGGAGAATTTACTGGAAGCTATGCCATCAACCCTGTAAATAACGAAAAAATCCCAATCTGGATAGCCGACTACATCTTAACGGGTTATGGAACAGGGGCTATTATGGCTGTTCCCGCCCATGATGAGCGTGATTTTGCCTTTGCTAAAAATTTTGATCTCAAAATTGTGCGTGTTATCGAATCCAAAGACGATCTCCCATATGCGGGTGACGGCACCATGATCAACTCTGGTTTTTTAAATGGTATTACAACAAAAGCTCAGGCAATCCAAAAAACAATTTCTTATTTGGAAGAAAAAAATCTAGGTAAAAAATCCGTTCAGTATAAATTTCGCGACTGGCTCTTTAGCCGTCAACGCTATTGGGGCGAACCTTTTCCCATTGTGCATTATCCTCAAAAAGGTTTAAAAACTGTTCCTGTTAATGAGCTTCCCATTTTATTGCCTCAAGTGGCCGATTATGAGCCCTCTGAAAAAGCTGAAAGCCCTCTTGCAAAAAATAAAGAGTGGCTCAATTATAAAAATGAAGCCACAAGAGAAACCGACACCATGCCGGGGTCAGCAGGGTCATCTTGGTATTTTTTAAGATACTGCGATCCACATAACGAAAAAGAATTCGTTAATTTTGAAGCACAAAAATACTGGATGCCTGTTGATCTTTATCTCGGTGGACCCGAACACACTGTCGGGCATTTACTTTACTCTCGTTTTTGGCAAAAGGTTTTATTTGATGCAGGTCTTGTTTCTCATGAAGAACCTTTTCAAAAACTTGTGCATCAAGGTATGATCTTAGGCCCCGATGGTGAAAAAATGTCAAAATCTCGCGGTAACGTGATCAACCCAGACGAGGTTATCAAAAAATACGGGGCCGACTCTTTAAGAATGTACCTGATGTTTATGGGACCACTTGATCGAGACAAGCCTTGGCAAGATACAGGTATTGATGGGGTTCGTAGGTTTTTAGATCGTGTTTGGAGGCTTGTTTGGGATGAAAATAAGAATCAACCTCTGGCTCAGGATCTTTCCATAAATCCAGATTTAAAAAAATCTCTTCACAAAACGATTAAAAAGGTTTCTGAAGATATTGAGTCTTTAAGTTTCAATACCGCAATGTCTCAAATGATGATTTTAGTTAATGATTTTTATAAAAC
>JBDHWX010000021.1:0-15580 GCA_039810365.1 Bdellovibrionales bacterium
GTGATTCTAAGAAGGATTCGCTTACATTTTTCATAACAACAAAATTTCCAAGAAACTCTGTCCAGTTATAATAGGAGGCAAAGAAATCATAACCAATAACTTGGCGAAAGGCCTCATATCTTTTATTAAGGCTTTCTAGATATTCAAGGTGAGAGCGATCAATCGAACCATTGGGGGTAGCAAGATCAGCAAGCTTTACAGTAGAGGCAAGACCATTTCGAAGCTTAAGGCCAGCATTTATATTATTTTCAACGGCATGGTAAAAATAAGGTCTTACAAATTCATCTGCTTGTAGAAAAATAACAAGATCAAATGCCTTAACCCCAAGGCGTCCGCCGAAGCCCATCAATTTTTTAATTCCTTTAGAGAAGCCTGATTTACCAAAATTTTCATAAGCAACGGTAATGCCGTCAATAGGAATGATTTTATTTGCAAGTTTTCCTGTGGGACTATTGATAAACTTTCTTGTTTTTGGGTCTCTATACGTGGCCTGAATTACAGACGACATAGCGGCTGCACCCAAAATTGAACCCACAGAAGTGAGATATCTTGCCGCAGTATCAGAAGAGACGACCATATCCCACGCCCCCTTACACTTGTCCCATCTTTTTTCTGTCGTATTGTTTTCTTCTTTGTTTTGATAAAAATAAGCATCAGCACAAGGTTTTGTAATAGCCAGAAGATCTGAGGAGATATCCGACGTGATAGCTCCCACTGCCATAGAAAGAAACCCGGCGCTGGCACCAAGGGTTTTTGTTAAGACAGATCCTTTTGCTTTTCTTAGCATATCATTAAAGATAGAGGCGGCATAACGATTACCTGCCATAAAGAAAAAGAAGCTAATGTGAGTAACGGGGTCTTCTAAAGACTTTGCAAATCTCTCAAGAGCCATGGGATCTTTAGAATAATCTTTGATAAGATTCAAAACGTTATTTGCACCCAACCCAACATAGAAATTTGCAGCTTCAATGCCGTAGGTTTGTCCAGGAAATCTAACCCCATTTCTGCCAGGGATTCCAAAGGCATCAATTGTTGAACCGACAAACGAACTATTCTTCACAGCGCCTTTAAAAGCTGCCCATGAAGAGAGTTTATCTGGAGCCGTTGCTCTTGTTTCTTCTTTTGAATGGCGCCGGAAAGCATATGTAAGGCCTGTTTCTTTATCTCGGAGTTGAACATCTAAAAAATCTTTGTCTTGAGATGGCGTCTGAAGAATTTCAAATTTACTTTCATCAAGGCGAGGGGCTACGGCTTCTCCGTTTAGCCCTTTGGTAAGACCCTCTGCGAGTGGACTTTTTTTGAGTTTTAAGAAAAGTGGAGGCAAGACTGGAGAAAGATATTTTTCTGAGTTCTGGACTCTTTCTTGAAGCATGCGCAGAAGATCTTCAGGACTCATTTCTTGAACTGTTGCCGAATTGTTGTCGTTGGTTCCCTTGGTCTGAGCGTAACCAGAAAAAGGCAATAAGATCGCCACTAAGACCATTAAATAAGATAAGATTTTATTTTGAGTAGCACCCATACAATACTTTACTTACAAGCCCCATGCCAAAAGAGGGTCTTTATAAGCCGTAGAAATATATAAAAATATAAATAATTTCAATAGCTTAAAAAAATATTACAAATAACAAAAGAACATCAAAGAGCCTCGGGAACAATTTTGGCTAACCCCGTGTCAAAGGCCTAGTCAATGGTTAAAACCTTCTCTATCATATTGATTACGGTTAAAAATGGAGGATTTTTCATGACACGTATCAAGCGTATTTTTTCTGTATTATTTATGCTCACGGCAATGGCCCTTGTTTCGACAAGTTGTGGGCCCAAGGTTTTTTCTAAGGGGGATTACGATAGTGATGTTGAAGGAGAAAACCTTTTAAACGACAAGTGGTCCGAAACTGATATGCAAAAAGTTGTGCATGATCTTGTTGAGAGCCTTGCCAAGTCACCATCCATTAATAAGCCTAAGCCGCCACTTGTGATGGTCACAAAGCTTCAAAATAAAACAGAAGAACACATTGATACTCAAAACATTATGGACATGGTTCGTGTTGAGCTGATGAACACAGGAAAAGTTCAATTTGTTGATAAAGAGGCAAGAGAAGATATTGCCGATGAATACAACTATCAAAACACCGGCATGATGAAAAAAGATAAGCAAAAAAAGGCTGGCAATCAAGAAGGTGCTGACTACATTTTAAATGGGAGACTTGATGCCATTGTCCAAGAGGTAGGAAAAAAGAAAACTGTTTATTACAAAGTAACATTGAACCTTACGGACCTTGAAAGAAACGTTATTGTTTGGTCAGGCTATAAACAACTTCGTAAGCTTTATACTAAAAAATCAGTAGGTCTTTGAGATGCAATCAACCAAAGCAAAATTTGTTGTCCTTTGGTTGATAACTTTTACGGTAACGGCTTGTTCAACTTTTTCTAAACATAGTTCTGAGGCAAACCGTTATCTCCAACAAGGGGATTATCCAAAAGCTCTTGAAGTTTTAAAGCCTCTAGCCGAACAAGAGAGCGATGATCAGCTTGTTTATCTTTTAGATTATGGCATGGCTTTGCACCTTGCGGGTCAATATAAAGAGAGTAATCGTATTTTTTTAAAGGCTGATGATATTGCAGCTATCAAAGACTATCACTCGATATCTCGAATTGCAGGAAGTATTCTTTTAAATGAGGGAATGGTTCAGTATAAGGGTGATGATTTTGAAAAAGTTTTTATTCATGTTTATCTTGCCCTCAATTATTTAATGTTAAATGAGTTAGATGAAGCCCTTGTAGAAGCAAGAAGGGTCAATACCATTTTAACAAAATTTAGAGATGAGGCTAAAAGGCCCTACACGCAAAATGGGCTTGCAACATATTTATCGGGAGCTATGTGGGAAGCTGATCACAAGTGGGACGATGCTTACATCTCTTATAAACAATCCTTTAAGTTTTTAGGGGATAAAAAGATCTTGGAAAAAGATTTGATTCGATCAGCAAAGCTTGCGCAAAGGCTAGATGATTTAGAGGACTGGATTAAAAAATTTAAAAAAACAAAAGCCGAAATTTTACCAACCCCTCAGCAAGGAGAAATCGTTTTTATTTATCAACAAGGGCGTGGCCCAATCAAACAACCCAATCCACAATTTGATCGTATTCCCAAGCTTTATCCGCAGGTTTCGCTTGCACAAAAAGCAAAGATTTTTGTTGATGGAAAAGATGTGGGCACGACAGAAGAAATTTATAGCGTGACAAATGTTGCAATTAAAACCCTAGATGATCAATACGCAGGACTTATTGCCAAAAGAGCCGCAGGTATTGCGGCAAAATATGTAGTGGCCGATCAAATTTCTAAAAAAAATGAAACCCTGGGGGCACTTGCCTGGATTGGAATGAACTTAATGGACCAAGCAGACCTTAGGCAGTGGTCCAACTTGCCAAACGGATTTCAGATTATTCGCATTCCAGTAAACCCGGGAGAACATGATGTTGCGGCTAAGAGTCTTAATGCAAACGGTGTCGTTTTAAACGAAGAGCTAAAGCCAACAAAAATAAAAGTTCGCGCGGGTCAAAAGGCCTTTATAACGTGGCGAACATTTCTATAAAAACATTTCTCTTTTAGAGCAATCTCGCTAACATAAGAAGATGAGATTTTATCTTGTTAGCATTGCCTGCATTTTCATTTTATCTTGCCAGTCTAAAATGCCGAATCGTGAAATAGCATCAGAGGTAAAAACTTCGAAATCAGTTGAAGACAAAACCTGGGCAGAACAATATTTTGTGGCTCAGAAAAGCTGCAAGATCTTTAAATCGTTTCGGGATCAAAAAGCTCCAAGTCCCGATCTTGAGATCGTGGTTAAGACGAAGTATAAGATGAAGTGTGCTTCTGGAGAAAATCTCTTGGCCAACCTAGAGCAATCGTGGCTCAAAAAAGATATTATACTCAACGGACTTCGTACAACAAGAAATGCACAAGCTTTTGCAGCCTACTATAGGGAGTTCTTAAACCTTTCGTTTCAAGATCGAAATAAAATTGAATTTTTAGAAAGAACAAAGCTGTTTCAAAAAATCTTAAAGAACGTAACAAACGTTAAGATAAGAAATGAGCTGTTGTGGATGTTCCCGGCATTTTATGGTGATTACAAAATACCAATTCCTAAAGAAAAACGATTTGAAGCAGCTTACGAATATAGAATGCAAAGAAGGTTTTCAGAGGCCCGTAAGATTTATAATGAAATTATTCAAGAAAATAAAAAAACCATATCGGAAGCAAAAAAAACATTTGAGACAGTGCGTGCGCTAGAAAATATTTCACGCGCAAGCGACTTTGTTCGCAATACTTATCGAATAGAAGAAAAGAAGCAGCTTGGAATAAAAAACTATAAAAAAGATTACTTATTTTTTAAAAATTTTTTCTTTAAAAAGCCAAAAGCTCAATATGCAAAATATTATACAGATGCGGTCGTTCAGTTGGCCCGAGATCTTTGGACGGAGGGACAACTTGAAGAAGCAAAAAAAATTTTACAAGATACAGTTGCAAAGGCATCTGGCAAGGCGCCTCTCGATCAAGTTTATTGGGTTCAAGGACGAATCAGGCAAGAGGCCAAGGACTATAAGGGCGCTATAGAGTTATTTCAAAAAGCGCTAGGAGAAAAACCAGAAAAGAGTTTTGAGTTAAAATTATTATGGCTGATTGCCTGGAATTTCAATAAAAATGCACAATATAAAGAAAGCCTTGATGGACTCCGTGAATTTAGTGAAAAGGCCGATCAGTATCAGGATAAGTTTGGATATTACAAGGGTCTATTTTGGCAAGGACTGATGTCTCAAAAACTTCATAAAAAAGATAGCGCAAAAGATTTTTTGCAAAAAGTCGCAAAAGAATTTCCTATGAGTTATTATGGCAGATTAGCGCTGCTTAAGACAGATACAGACGAGCTCACGAAAAATACTCAACTTAAAAATTTTCCGCAAGATAGTGATATTATTGATGCGAATTCTCGTACGACAATTCAAAATCTTATTGCAATTCGTGAGTTTGATCTTGTTTCGGAATATTTAATAAATCTTTGGCGTAAGCTAGAAAAAGATAATCGCAAACAGATTGAAAACAGAATTGCCTTTCTTGCATGGTCTTATCATGCACAGCTCTATAAAGAAAATTTACAATTTATAGAAATACTAAGTGACGATGATAAAAAAGAAATTTTAAAAAAATATCCACAGCTTTTGTTTCCAGAACCCTATTTAGACATTACAAGCCAGTATGAGACAAAGTTTAATATGCCAAGAGAATTTGTTTATTCTCTTATGCGACAAGAATCATTATTTGATAAGAATGCGAGAAGCCAAGCTGATGCCTTTGGATTACTCCAACTTTTACCAAAGAATGCAAAAAAATATATGAAAGAAGCGGGTGTTTATTTTACAAAGCCAGAAGAGCTTTATAAGCCAGACGTGATCATCCCGCTTGGGATGGCTCATCTCAAGCATCTCAGAGAGATATTTCGGGGCTCTTTACTGCTTGCGGCAGCAAGTTACAATGCGGGAGTCAATCCGGTAAAAGGCTGGTTGATATCACGATATCAAGATGACGTCTTAGAGTTTATTGAAGATATTCCCTATTTAGAAACAGAATATTATGCAAAGCTGATTTTTAGAAATCTAAGTTATTATCTTCAGTTTCATCCAGAGCTTACAAAAGAACAAAAAATCCAGCTTTTGGAATCTTATTTTATAATTGACCCACAGCTAACCCCCAACAAAAGCAAATCTTGATTTTTTTACAACTTGAGCATAGCCTTTATTTTTAAATAATTCGTATGGGCGAAAACAGGATCTGATCTTATGAAAGAAAAAGTTACGCAAGCTTATCAGACAGGAACAAAAATTATGAAAAGAGCTTTTTATTTATTAATATTTCTTGCTGTACTAGTAGCAGCGGGCTATGGATTTTTTCGCTATTATCCCTATCTTTTTGCAAGAACCGTTGTGGGCGTTATCACAAAGGTTGAAAAGCCATCCTCTCCCATGGCATTTATCGGGGCAAGTGCAGATAAGATTGCAAATAACCTAACGGAAAAATTAGTTTTTGCTTATGCTGTGGCAATCAAAGAAGCAAGTGGTGAAATTGTAACTGCAGGATCCGATGATAAACAATGGGCAGTTGCAGAACCGGGTAAATGTGTACGGGCCAAGTTTTTTCCTTATCCACCGTGGAGATTTGATAAGTACGGGACTTATTTTGGTGCAAGACTTTTAGAGATGCACGATTGTCCCGAACAACAGCAATAATTATTTCTTCTTGGGTACTTCTTTTTTTGTACCAGAAGTTGTTGTGCCGCCCCCAATAATAGTTACGCGTCCGTTTTGTAAATTGGCCATTTTAACCCTCTTTGTGCGTATAAAGAATTGTCCGCCATCCACGCGCGTAATTTTAAGATTGGGCGAAAGAGTTATAGTAGTTTGATTTAGTGAAAAATCATTTTGTAAAGAAAACCCTGTTTTGGGATCGTTTGGAATAACTTGGCGGTTTTCTTCTGGAGTATCCTTTGAACCGTAAGTTAAGATAAGATTAGCGTCAGGGATATAGGGCAATGTAAACTTTTGTTCGGCAACACGACTAACAATTTTTTGTCCAAGGTTTGCAAGTTCTAATCCAAAATTATTAGAACAAATATCAAGAAGAATTCCACCGGAATAGGCAAGAAGTTTCTGGATTTTTTCTACGGGACCCTTTCCATCTAAGGAACAGGTATCAGATTTCTTGTTTGGATTAGAAAGAGCTGCTGCAATAATAATTTTGTTTTTATCCATGTTTTTTTCTTTGAGTAGCCTTTGGTAAAAATCATATGACGAAACACCATCAGTTGCATCTTCGGCGTCTGTTAAAAACACCACTACAAGATAGGCGTCTTTATCGTAGAAGCCAGCATTATTCTGAGTGGCAGCTTTTTGTTCTTGAGCATAGACTCCGCCAAGTTCATCACCGATATTGAGTACGCCCAAAACAGGAGATAAAAGCTCTTCGGCTTCGGGACCCCACTGAACACCAAGATTTAATGTGCTTTTTAAAACATTTTTAGCATCAGGAGTCTTTCTTGTAACATAGGGAGGAACATTGAGAACTTTATTATCCTTGTCTTTTAATGGGACGAGTCTGGCAAAGGAGTTCATCTTTCTTTGGCCAACGCGAGGATAAATTTGTTTATCGTCGAGATAACGAGAATCATAAACAGGAACAATTCCAATTTTATAATCAATTCTTGTGTTTTGGACAAACTTATCTGCAAAGGTATCAAAGTTTGTAATCATTTTGCTTTGGAGAGGTTTCATAGACCCGGAGTTATCAACAACAAATAAGATGTTTACTTTAGGTTCTGGAATCGTAATAGCTTGTCCGATGGATTGTTCGACTGTAGTAAAGTTTTCTGGGGGAGCTTGTAAAAGAGGAGCCTTTGAATTGCATGCGCTAAGAATTAAAAACAAAGAAAGGCTTAATAATTTTTTCATATCAAACTCCAGATGTTGGACATTTTCTAGAGCGAACTTGATATTTATCAATTTCGTCTATCCAAACTTCTTTTGAATCTTTTTCGTCGGGAAATATCATTTGATTTTTGGTATCAACTTTTTCAAACTTAAGATCGCCAGATGCGATTTTGGTATCGTAGTCAAAGGATCGTTGAATAATTTCGACTTCTATGACACGCATTTTTCCAAGATTTTTTGAAATTTCCTTAAGATCTTCTTGAGCCAATGTTTTTAGTCGGGCAAAGGCCTTGGAGCTCTGGTTATTTCGAAGAGCGTTTTGAATCACCGTATCACGATAAAAAAATCTTGGCATTTTTGCAAGATCGGGCCCAAGATCTGAACTTGAAACGACTCCCTCCTTCATCTTTTGTAACCAATTTTGTGAAATATTGTTTTGAGGATTTTTAACGAGAGATTCTAAGGCATCAACCCGTGGTAGCATCTCTTTTTTAAATTCTAAAATTTTGTTATATGCCCGTTTGTAATCACACATTTTATAATTAGCAAAGGAAGATAAAACGTAAGCTTCAGGGCCAATTTGTGAGGTAAAGATTGGCGAAAAAATAGATTTTAAATTAGCTAGAGCGCTGTCGTAATCTTTTTTTCTTATGAAAGCCCAAGCTTTTTCTTCTCGAGATTCGATCCAAAAATCTGAACTTTTCGAGATACGATCATAGGTGGCAATGGCAGAATCGAGTTGTCCCTGAGCGTATTGTTTTCTTGCAAGGTTTAAAAGTTCAAGATTTGAATCCGCAGCAAAAAGCTCTGATGCGACTCCTACTAAAATCAGAAGAGCAAAAAAACTTATTAAAATGTTTTTTCTCTTGATTGTAGCTAACACAAAAATTCTCCTTATAAAAGAACGCCAATAGAAAGCATTCCCTGAACAGTATTTTCTCTTCTGTTTTCTGTTGTAATAAGATCATTATAAGTTACATACCTGGCTTCAAATCTCATGGCAAAGTGTTGAGAAAGCCATGCAGCCAAGCCACCTCCGGCAGTTAAGACATCAGTTGTTGATTGATTTCCGAGGGTGTCTTTAAGTCTCATTTTTCCGTATCCAGCAATAGTGTAAACGTCAAAATGAGCAACGCCCATGTCAAAGAGATTTAATTTTCCATAAATGGGGTAATAACTAAAGGTTACGATTCCTGCATCTTGTGGCGAATCGATACGAGGGAAAGGAACAGTAGAAGCGGGATCAATAGCCTGAGCATCTGCTGCCCTTTGCATCATGGATTTGGCCTCAGGAGTTAGAGAGTTGCTAAATTTTTGATATCGAAGGCCAAAAGAAAACTTAGAGTTGATATGATAATCTAGAAGAGCTCCATAGTTTGTAGAATCAATATAACTATCTCCACCACCTATAAAGGCAAAGTTTCCACCAATTTCTACACGATTATTCATATCAACAAGTCTATTTTGCACAATGCGAACTTTGCGGTCGTTATCCATGTTTTGTACACGCTCAACAAAAACTTGATTGTCGCCAAGAGTGTTAAATTCTTTCTTTAAAGAATCTGTGCGATCAGAATTTGAAGAGTTTGTTTTAATAGAAGACGTGCGCATTTTTTGTGTTGGACGTCTTCTGCTGGTTGCTGCAAAGCTAGTTTCGCTTAAAATAAAGCTTGCAATTAAGACTGGTAAGATAAGCAGTTTCATTTGCGATCTCCTGTTTGGGCCTGAGCCGATTTGCTTTTGGAAGCAGACTGCTGACACGTACCATTGTCGTCTGTAACCGTAAATACCTTGGGTTTAGAGGCATTTGATTTTTCTGTATTGTTAATAATAGTTTTTGTTTTAAAATCAATTTTGTTTCCATTTAATTTTTTACAAGAAGGTGTCCAAGTTAAAACACAATCTAAAGCTTGAGATCCTTTTTGAGAGTCTTGGCAAGAAACCCGGCTTGTTCCAGCAAGAGATTTTTGAGCCTGTTGAGAAAGGTCTTTAGAAACAGTTTCTTTATCAAATAAAAAGAGATCGTTAATTGTAGTTAGGGTAAAAGCAAAGGATTTTTCTGAACCAACTACAGCAGAGGAGTCTTGATCGTTGGCCCAAGTCAAAACTGGGGGCTGAGCTGTATAATAGGCTTCTGCGCAAATGCTTTTTTCGCCAGAAGAAAATCCGTAGTTTTGAGCCTTAACATCAAGACATATTCTTACGAACTTTGCATTACGATCAACTTCGCCGCGACGATCATAGGTAACGGGTAAACGAGTAAGATCAAGTTTTTTATAAAATGTAAAGTGAGCAAGGCCGTTCTTATCAAATGTTGGTTCTGGTATTTTTGTGATATCTGTTTGGATAATGGGCTCAGCTGTGAATGCTTCTGTGTTGCTGTAATACTTGGGAATAATTTGAACTTCGGGTTTTGAAGCATCATTTTTTGCAAAAGTTGCATCTGTGGCTTCAATAGAAAAATCAATAGTTTTACCTTCTGTTAACTTTCCAGGAAGATTTATGTTTTTAACTTTGATGGGATCTTGTTTGTCTGTAACAGAGACAAGAAGCTTAGTTGTAAGAGATTTTTCAAATGGGCAATTTTCAAATTTTGTTGTTGCAATAATGGGAAAAGAAAAACTTTTTCCCTGCGAGTTTGGCGCTACTGTTCTAAGACCAGGAGTCCATGAAAAAATAACGGTATTATTTGGTCCAGCTGTTTTATTAAGCTCGTTCACATAAGGAAAATCTTCTCCAATGCGGACATCAACAGGGGTGTTGGTGATAGACGAGGCACGAATTTTAATTTGACCGGTTCTTTGACGTATAAATTCTGTTGTGGATTCGGGGAGAAGCTGTAAAGATATAGGATCAGCAGCACAAACAGATTGAATTTCACTTTTTTGACTGTGAGCGGGTACACCTTTAAGATTGTATCCTTTCATGGGGTCAGAGCTTCCACAGCTGACAAGAATTGCCGTAAGGCCCATAAGGCCAATAACTGTAAGGATGGTCTTGATTTGAAATTTTAAGTTTTTCATAACTTTCTCCATATTCCTTATGAATCGCTCACTCTTCGTAATACAAAAGGATAATTTACTTTTACAACAACGCCACCGCGTGGGTTTGGAAACTTCCAAGATTTTAATCTGCTTGTAATACATGTTTCAACGAGTTGAGATTTAAGACTTGAGTTTGTGATGTCAGCACTTTGCACGTAGCCGGCATTACCAATAAAAAATCTCATAGAAACTCGTCCTGCAAGACGTGGATTTTGTTGAAGGCCTCGCTCGTAACAATAACGAATTTCTCCGATGTGCCTTTGGATAACAGCTTCGATTTCGTTTCGATCAAGTCCGCCTTCTACTAAAGATTCACTGCGAACGGGTTGAAAAAAGCTTCCTGAAGATCCGACAAGAGACATGGTTCCGTAACCGGCCTGGCCCCCACCTTGTCCTTTGGTGCCGTAACCGCCGGCACCATTAGCTTTTTGACCTTCTCCGAGGGGAGTAGAAATCAATCCTTTTCCATAAAGAGAAGTTTGCATTCCGCCAGAACCTTGAGATCCACCGCGACCAATACCAGCAGAAGTTTTGACGTTATTTAAATTAAGACCACCACGTTGATTTGATTTATTAAGTGATCCCAAAACACCAAGTGCGCCCACTTGGTTGAGAGACATTTCTTTTGTTGTAACCTTTGCGGCCTTTCTTGGAGTTTGCGTGCGAGCAAGATGGGGAATTTGTTTTTTGGCAGCAGCTTTCACAATTTTTGGGGTTGATTTTTGAATTTTTTGAACAGGAGGAAGAACTTGCTTTTTTTCTTCTTGGATGGTGGGTCTTTCTACAATTTGTACAATGCGAACTTCTTGTTCTTCTTTTGGTTTTACAAAATAACTTACAATAAGAACAAGAACAAGTAATCCCGAGGCAATTCCACCAACCCATTTAAAAGAAAAAAGAAGAGGTTCAATATTATCTTCGGAATGTTCTGCAGAAGGAGTGATAAGAGAAATATCATCAACTAGGCTAAGGGTTCCAACATTTTCAATTTTATAGGATTTAGAATTGATTTCAGATTTTTTAACAGTATCAATTAAAGTGTAGGGGATTTCTTTTTTATCAAGATCTTTGATGTTGCTTGTAAATTCGATTCGGCGAGAGTCATAACGATAGATAATATTAAGGGTTGTTCCTTGCCAGTCTAAAACACGAACAACCTGGCCCTTGTTATTTTTTACGACATATTGGCTGTTGGTTTTTCTTGCGGCTGCCATGATTACCTCAATGTTCTTGATTTTTGAATGCGATCGTTAAAATCTTTGCGAACACCAATAAGATCATCAATGCCCTTTTCGTTTTCAACGGTTGTGATGGATTCTGTTGAATATTGATATTGGCCCTTAACAAGGCGACCATTAAAGTTTACATCTGTTGAGAGCTTTGATTTTGGAGAGCGTTTTTGAGGTTGAGAGCGGGCCTGTGACAAAGAGGCGCACAAAACAAAGAGGGCTAAAATGGTAACGAATTTTAAAGACCTCAATTTCTACCTCCCGCCTGCAGGCTGGTTATCCTAGAATCTAAATAAGCAACCATTGGGCCACGTCCGAGCTCATTTTCGAGGTCTCTCATTTTGCTTAAGTAATTGAAATCAAAGGGATTCTTAGAAACTGTTGTTTTTAGTGAGTCAAGCTCTAGTGACAATTTTTGTCGCAATTGCCATTTTTTATCTAAGTTAACGGGCTCAAGTTTGAGTGTCTTTGCTAGGTTATTAATTAGGCCAACCTCTGATTTTGCAAGCTTAGCGCCTGGAGCCTGCGATTGAATGGATAAATTTTCGACATCTGTAAAATTTGATGTCTCTCTTTTATCCCACAAAGTGAGAAGAGCTGTTCGGGCTTCCTGAGATTTATCTAAATAGGGCTTAATTTGTTCCTGAATAAGAGTTTTGTACTGTAATTGTTGCGCCTTTGTTAAGCCTCTTGGAGTTGGTAGACGAGAAATATCTTGGGCCAATCGAGGGTATTCTCTGCTAATGACAGAAAGAGTGAGAACTTGCAGAGTCCAATCTTCTTTAGCCAGAGCTTGTTTTGTTGTCTTTTCAAACTGACCGATAAGTTTTAAACGTTCTTGAATTGTTTTTTTAAGAAGATTTTGATTTGCAGATTTGAGTTTATTTTGCGCAAGGGTTCTTGCCTGTGTTTGGACATCTTCAATTAAAAGAGAGCGATTAAGGAGTTGTCCTTCAAATGTTCCAAGGGCTCTTTTTTGAGAAAGAAGATTTTTTCTTAAAGAATCAGATTTTTTTTCATCGTAGGCATAGAGTCCGGCAGAAATATAAAGCTGGGAGTTCCCTCTTAGAATGTCGTTATATTTTTGAAACGTCTTGTTCTTATTTTTTGCCAAACGAACAAGGCTAAAGGCGACCTGTTGATTTTTGAATTTGTTAGAGCTTTTTACAAGAAATTGTTCATAAAAAGGAATGGCATTTTGTTTAGCAAGTTCTGATAAAATACCAAGCTTAAGCAGATCATCAGCATCACGATCTTTTGGAGAGGAGATTTGCTTTTGAATTTTTAATGCATTTTTAAAATCAAGTTGCATTTCATATGTCCAAACAAGATTGTGGAGAGCTTCCTTATGATCTGCCTTGGAAAGGGTCTTTTCATTAAGGAGAGCTTGAGAAGCAATTTGAATAGCGCTGATATTTTTAAGTTTAAGTGCGATAATCGATTTATTTTTGTGAAATTGAATTCGCTCTTGTGCAGAGGCTTTGGATAGATTTGTTTTTGAAAGCTTATTCCACTGGGCCTTAAGATCAGATTCGGAATTTGTAGTATTGATGACATTTGCCGCACGGTTTAGGATTGTTTTTCTTTGAATACTATAAAATTCTTTTTTTCTTGATGGAAAATGTTTTGCAAACTCTTGAGACCATTCTTCGAGGCGATCATCGTCTTTTAATAAAACCAAGGTATCAAGAGCAAGATCGGCGGCTTTGTTTTTGATATCAGAAGAGCCTTTTTGCAAAGACAAAGCGATTTCGTGAAAAAGTTCGGCAGCCTTTTTGCGATCTCCAGATTCTAGGGTTGCATGAGCTGTTTGATATTGAACCTCAAGAGACTTTGACCCATTGGGATTCATTTTAAGATATTGGCCGTAGGCTTGTTTGCGAAGCTCAAGATTTTTTGAAAGCTCAGCAGATTCTATGGCTCCTAATAAGGAACCTTCAAAAATTTTGTTAATGTTGATTCCTCTTAAGTTAGATTTTTCACCGCGAAGCTCATAAGAGAGCACTGCTGAATTTTTAAAAAATTGAACAGCATCGCTATACTGTTTTCTTTTGTTAGCCGCAATGGCAGCCCAGTAGTTGATTTCGATATCTGGAAAATAATTGACGTAAGTTTTGTAGGCCAAGATAAGCTCTTGAGAGGGTTCGCGTTCTTCTGCTTTTCCCCAATCGGTTACAATACCGCGAATTTGTTGTTGAAAAGAGTCACATCGGGCCTGGTCTTTACAAGAAGCTTCTTTTAACATTTTTGAGGCCAGATCAATTTCTTTTACGGTTTGTTCTTTTTTGTTGAGATCATATTGAATACGGGCAATTTTGATTTGATTTTCTAATTTGTCGCCAAAAGATTCTTTTTGCTTTCCAACCAAGGCCCAAACTTGTAGAGCATCTTCTTTGTGTCCTGTGCGATCTAATTCTGTAGCAAAGTATGTAAGGTTATCTTGTCTAACATTTTCAGGGCTCAGATCAGATAAGAGTTGAACTTCCTTTGCGGTTACTTTTTTTTGTGCAAGAAAGGTTGCAAGATCACGAGAGGCTTCTTCTTGAAAAGCTACATCAAAAGAGCCGTCAGTTTTTTGAAATGAGTTTTTATCTTTTAAGAGAGCTGTCATGTTGCTGATGGCCTGAGTTGTTTCTCCAAGATTATAGCGACACCATGCAATTCTGTATTTTGCATAACCTTTTCTTGGAGACTCTGGAATTTTAAGAGCAGATTGGAAGTTTTCGAGAGCCTTTTTAAAATTGCCCTTATTCATTTCAAAATCGCCAACTTCAACATAGGCTTGTCCAACAATTTTTTTATCATGTTGATTTTTTTCTTTAATAATTTGATCAAACAGGCGTCGAGAGGATTTTTCTTTGCCTAGCATTTGATTAAGATGAGCCATTTGAAACAAGATCGCACCTTTTTGTGATTTTTCTGATTTTGTATAACCAAGATTATAGAGTTCAAGGGCTCGAGACCGATCTTTTGTAATTTCTTTTCTGTGGATTTCTTCTCCTTGACCTTCTTGATCCATGGCTAAAAGACGGGCGCGCTCTGAGTGAAGATCGGCAAGGCGTAAGATCATATTTTGTTTTGATGTGGTATTATCCGTTGTAATGTTGAGTAGGTTTTCAAGTTTTTCGATAAGGGCTGATTGCGTTGTCAGATCAAGCTTTTCGGCGTGAGACGCAATAGAAGAGAGGCTTAAGAGAATGCTGAATCCAACAACCAAAAGCTTCATGGCTTAGTTCCTCGCCTGTATACCCGGCATGACAGCAAACTTGTACTGGCTAAAGCCAGCCTGACCGCCAGCTCTTATAACTGGACTTATTTCGTCAAAAGAGAGTCTGCGATCGGCTTGGATAATCAGAGAATTCTTAACTTCATCTGGATCGTTATTTTTTTGATTTTTAACTTCGATGAGAGTTTGCACAAGTGTGTTGATATTGGCGGGTTTTTCATCAACATAAAAAATATTGCCTTCGATACGAATGACAGTACCCATGGTCATAAGTTCCATTTTTGAGGCAACAGGAAGAGACATTTTAGAGGTAATATTGAGTGACTGGGCATCGCCATTAAAAACGGAAAGCAAGAAAATAACAAGAATGGAAAATGTATCAATAAGAGCAGTTAAGTTGAGAGAAAAAAAGAGATCTTTCTTTTTTTTTGATCCTTTTGCACGAATGGCCCCTTGAGAAGAAAGTGGGCCTTTAACTTGAGTTGTTTGCAAAATACTTTGACTCATATTTTATCCCTTATAGAGGGGCAACGCCCACATCGTTTAATCCTGCAAGTCTAAAAGAATCCATAAACTGAATCACATCGTCGTAAGAACTTTTGGCT
>JBDHWX010000022.1:0-15299 GCA_039810365.1 Bdellovibrionales bacterium
AATATCGATATCGACAGTCAAAAAAGAAAGCTACGTGAAACGCTACCACCAGAAATTCAAAAAATAGAAGAAATTTTAGATCGTACTGTAAGGCCGGGCCTTAAAAGTGATGGCGGAAATATTCAAATTATCGAACTTAAGGGCAAAGATTTGATCGTAAAATATGAGGGAGCTTGCGGGGGATGTCCGTCATCTACGGAAGGAACTCTTCGGGCGATCGAGGGAATTTTACAAAATGAGTACGATCCTGAAATTATCGTAACTCCAATGATGGATTAATTTTTATTGCCGAGGTTGCCAAGAGGGGGCGGCATTAAGTTCTTGCCTGATGGCTTCTTCTTTTGAAAGAACTCCTTGTGCCTTCACTCTTTGTTGACTTGATGCTTTAATATCTTCTGCATTGATCGTAATTTCTTTAATGCTACCAATTTGTTTTCCATTAAGAATAGAAAAAACTTGTAAGCGCAACTTTGCGGGCAGTTGATTGTCTGTGATGGCAATTTCTACTTGAATCTCGTTATTATTTGAAAGGTCAAGGGCTCCACTGACAGGATCAGAGACGAGCTGTGAGTTTTCAAGAGACGTCCACTGATAACGAATTGTTTTATTTGAGAGAATTTGGGAGTTAATTTGCGCAAGAACCCTAACATGATTCTGATCAGAAAGTTTTTCGTAACTTGTATTAATGAAAACGGACTGTCTTGGTTTTTGTAGGTCAATAAAGGTGTTGCTGTGGACTTGTTCGCCTGTTGAAGCAATATATCGAGAGGACATTGATTCTGCATTGATCGTGGTTTCGTGAGAAATGTTGGTAAACGAAAGAAGGGTAAATGCCGCCAAGACTATGATTGCGTGATAACTTTTAAGAATACGACAAATCTTTTTATTTTTTGAAACGCTTCTTTTTTTCATATAAGCCTCAAAATTAGTGACATATTAAACTCCCGTTAATTTTTATTGTGTAAGTTGTTGAAGAAAACGGAGCACCGCTACCGTTGCGTGGATTGCCAGTATAGTACTGAACGTTCACCATATAGATTCCTGCGGGCGCAAAAACGTTAATGTTTTCTAAGCCATTATCTAAAGAGGGGCTTCCCATGCTGGGACGAGCGCTGTAGGA
The DNA here is from genome assembly GCA_039810365.1 of Bdellovibrionales bacterium. GTDB lineage: Bacteria > Bdellovibrionota > Bdellovibrionia > Bdellovibrionales > JAEYZS01 > JAEYZS01. The sequence continues at coordinate 1,121 of JBDHWX010000022.1, forward strand.
GAGTAAGCTGGAGGCAGAACCATAAGTGTAATTATCTTTGTAAACATAGAGATCAAGATCTGCATTGCCAGAAACAACGTAGCTGAGATTTACAGAAAGCGGGCCGCCAGGGTGTTGAAGATAGTAAAAGTCATTAGAGGCAAATTGATTTGATTTTGCAAAGCTGCCGTTTTCTTTCCAATCGCTAGCATTGTCTTGGGCTTGAATTGTGTATTGACAAGAAGGAGAGGCAGGATTTTTTATAGTTGCAGGATTATCAGAGGCGGCAAAATCTGCGCGGGAGGCTCGCATAAGCGCATCAGATTTGCTATAAAGAGAAGAAATGTTGGGGCCGACGAGAGCTTGTTCTCTTAGAAAAAGTCCCATGTCTTGAAAGTGTTCGCCATTTTTAAATCCTGAAGTATAAACATTAAAAAGATCTGTAAAGTCGATTTGAATGGCGTCGCCGGCTTCTCCAGAGGCAGAATCAATGGCATCCCATAAAAATCTTGTAATGGCAAATTCACGAAAATTACCTTCACCAAGGGTTGTGGGGACATCCATAGCAGAAACGTTTGTTTCGATATTGTAATCAAAAAAGTATCCTGTGCTAGCGCCACAGGAAGAGACGAGAGTCGCAGCCGTTGAATTATCATGGCCAAAAGTATCTTGGTAAAAAGGTTGCCCGAGGACTGCGGCTTGAAAAAAAGTTGCAAAACCTTCGCTCCATGCAAGACGTGGATCAATAATGTAACGGCCATAATGAGTTCCGCCAGGAGAGCTAGAGACAGAATAATTGTCTTCAACAAAATGACCAAATTCATGCAAAATTATAGAGTCGTCAAAATGATCGGTGTCGTTGACGCCGATATCTCCGTCAATTCCGCCAAGAATGTAAAGATTATTTGAGCCGGGCACATAGAAGCTCACTCCTTGAGAGGGATTGCCACCAAAATAGGTAACAGGATTAATGCCTCTTTTCCAATAAGCGCGTAACTTAGCCGTCACATTAAAGGAGCCGCCCGAGTGGTTGGTCAGAAAGTCATTTGCCTTAAAGGTATTATCTAAAATATTAAAGGCACCGCCCGGAATATTAAAATCGCCCGCTTCATTTGCTGTTGCTGTTAACGTTGCCAGAGATTTATCGGCATCAGAAATAAAATTTGTTGTGAGAGAATAGGGTTCGTTAGAGACGGGATCCTTTAGAACACTTGTTTTATTTAGGGCGTTGTAAGATCTCGAATTTATGGCAATAGAATATGTTTGATTATCATCTGGAACCTTAAAAGAAAAGTTACCAGAGCCATCAGTTTCTGCACACTGTACAAGAGAACCTGTGTGATCAAAAATTTGGATTTCGGCATATCTGATGGGATAAGTCGTGGGGTCGACGTCACCTAATCCACAGACAGTGTGGAGTCTGCGTTCATATTGGGCATGGCCTGTAATGGTATGAAAAGTAGAGTAAGAAAAAGTTTGATTGCAGTAAGGTTTTTCCTGGGAGGTCGAAGAACCACTGGAACTTTTGGAAGAAGAACATGCTGCAAGAAAAAGCACGGCTGAGCCAGCAAAGATGCGAATTGCAGATTTTCTTTTCATATTCTCTTATCGGATCAAGGTCTGGGTTTTCTGAGACGAAAATAGAGTCTAGTTTTGTTTTTTTAAGAGTGTTAGAATGAGATGTTTTCTTGTTATCAAGAGAACAAAAAATTGGTGGACATCTCAAATTGAGACAAGTATTTTTTGAATCGAGACATTCAATATGCAAAAAGGCTTTAATTCAGATTTTCAATTAGGATCTTCCAATGTCCATATTCAAACAGAGGATTGGGGGGCACAAAATCCCTTTATTGTAACTCGTGTTTTTAAAAATGGTGCCGTGATACAGACGCTCAAAACTCCTTATGAGACGGTGTTGCCTTTTGGTCCCATAAGTGACGAGCAGGCCATTCGTCTTGCTATGAAAGAACAACATCAAAAAATTCTAGACCACCTACTTTCTGGTCAAATTAAGATCTAAAGATTAAACTATTGAGATGATACAGTTTCACCACGTTTATAAGACATATTTGGGCCCTGTCCATGCCTTAAAGGATATCAGTCTTGAAGTTGCTAGAGGCGAATTTATTTTTGTTATTGGCCCGAGCGGCTCGGGAAAAACGACATTGTTCAAAATGCTTTCAGCAGCAGATAAACCAACATCTGGTCGAATCAAAGTCGCTGGTTTTGCGCTTGAAGAACTCGATTTTCGCGAGGTGGCTTATTTTCGTAGAAAGATCGGCGTTGTCTTTCAAGATTTTAAACTTCTTAAAGACTTTACAATTTTTGAAAATGTAGAGTTGCCGTTGAAGATCCTAAATGTCAGACCTCAAATTATCAAAAGACGTGTTTCTGAAATTTTAGACATTGTTGGGCTAAAAGAGCGGCTGGATTATTATCCAGAGCAGCTTTCTGGTGGAGAAAAACAAAGAGTGGCAATTGCTCGAGCGCTCATTCATCACCCTGAGGTGTTAATAGCTGATGAGCCAACGGGAAATTTAGATCCAGAACTGAGTTCGGAGATCATAGAATTATTTGAACGAATTAATGCCCAGGGCACAACTCTCATTGTTGCAACACACGATCATGAATTGGTTCAAAGAAAAAATAAGAGAACCCTTGTGTTAAAAGAGGGAGCGCTGTGCAATGAATAATTTTAAAGCGCTTTATCAACATGTCATGAGATCGTGGAGGCACCACCTGCTTTTACAGATGGGAAGCCTTGTCGTGATCACAAGTGCCCTAACAATAGTTTTTTCGATGTTTCTCTTTTTCTTAAATTTAGAAAAAGCGCTTATTTCTTGGGGATCCGAATCTGATATTAATATTTTTCTTAAAGAAAATATGACGGGACAAGAGTTAAACAGAGCGCAATCAAGTATTGAAAAACTCGGTTATTTTAAAAAAATAGAATATGTTGATAAAAAACAAGCAAGCGAAAAGTTTTTTTCTAAGATGTCAAAATATGTGCCTGATTTTGCAAATGAAAAAGATTTTGCAAGCCTGATTCCTGCAAGCTTTATTGGCACCATGCTTGCAAAACACAGTATTAATGAAATCCAAAATATTTCAGAAAAGGTTTTGCAAATTTCTGGTGTAGAGGATGTTTCTTATGGACAGGAATGGATATCCAATTTGTCTTCGTTTTTATTTCTTATTAAAAAAATTGGATGGTTGATTAGTCTTACTCTCATTGTGGGATGTTTTTTTGTAATTGGTTTTAGTATTTACGCCATTCTTATTCGCAGGCGAGAAGAAATAGAAGTTTATGAACTTTGTGGGGCAACGCCTGCGGCCATACAGATCCCCTTTGTTTTTGAGGCTATGTTGATTTCAGTTGTATCTTCGATTGCAGCTCTTATTTTGAGCGCTTTTATGGTGAGGATTGAGAATAAGTTTTTTATTTCGCAAATGAAATATTTAGGGTTTAACGATTTGTTCGAATTTGCAAGCATTGGCCAACAAATGAGCTTTATATTTTTGACAGCCATTATCAGTGGACTCGTTGCGCTTTTTTGTGTCCGAAAAATTAATACGGGTTGGTCTCAGGCCGCAAGGGAGACTTTGGGGTGATGCAAATCGGGCTTACGGCACTTTTAATATTTTCCATTGCCCACGCCGGAACGGGCGATTATGTCAAAAAGAGAAATGAGTATATTAAAAAAGAAGAAGAAAACAGAAATGTTTTAGGACAACTGTTCGAGCTTCAAAAGACTCTAAAACAAGTGGACGCTGAAAAGGGGAGGCTTCTTTCAAAAAAAGCAGTCGTCGAAAAAAAGATAGAAAAACTCAATCCCCTTGTTAAGTCTGCCGAGGAACATCTTTTAATACAAAAAATTGAACTTCAAAAAAGGCTTATCTATATTTCAAAGTTTCAAGATATGAGTTTATTAAAAATTATGTTTTCAAGCCAAACCCCATCGGAACTGGATAGAAACTTAAGAATCCTCAAGGGCTTTACTGAGAGAGATTACGCTGCAATTAAAAAGTATTTTTCAGGAGTTAAAGCGCTTTTTGCCAAAAAGCAAGAATTAGCAAAAGAGGAATCTCGAGTTGTACAACTCCAAGAGGAAGTGAGCAAAAAAGAAACAAGCATATTAGAGCAGACAAAAAGGAAGGAGTCTCTGCTTGTAGAGGTAAAGAACAAAAAAAAGAATCTTTTGACTCAGCTTAAAAAAATAAGGGGCCAAGAAACAAAAAGTGGAGAAGATTTAAAGAAGCAAGAATTTCTTTCGACGATATTAGAACCACTTTTTTTTGAAAGAAAGGGCGAACTAGAGAGCCCAATCCGTGGAAAAGTTGTTCAGGGTTTTGGATATTTTCATCACCCCATATACAAAACTCAGATTCGTCATAAGGGTATTTTTATAAAACCAAAATATGCTTCCAACATTCAAGCGATTGCTGCCGGCCATGTGACCTATCTTAAGCAAACACCAATGGTAGGGTATACAATGATAGTTGATCACGGAGACCACTATTACTCTGTATATTCTTATATTTCAGAACCGGTTGTTCAGCAAAATGATAAGGTTTTAGAGGGAGAAATTCTGGCAAGGGGAGTTTCGCAGCATCCATTTTTAGGAAGTGGACTTTATTATGAGCTGAGGCATTTTTCAGAACCGGAAGACCCACAACAGTGGATTGAAGCAAAGAGGGGACTGCTATGAGATTGACAGTAAAAAAAATAAGCCTTTTGCTGGCTTTGGGATTTTTTATATCTCTGCTTACAAGCCCGAGTCTTCGAGCTTTTGCTGAGGAAAAATATAAAGAGCTACAAATTTTTGCCAAGGTGTTAAACCTTATTCAAAAATATTACGTTGTTGAGGTTGATCCCAAAAAATTAATTGATGGCGGAATTAAAGGGATGTTGGCGGAACTAGATCCCCATACGAATTATCTGCCACCCGACATTTATAAAGAATTTAAAGATGAGACAAGTGGTGAGTTTGGTGGAATTGGAATTGAAATCGGAGTGCAAGACGAAGCCTTAACGATTGTATCTCCAATTGAAGATGCCCCGGCATTTAAGGCGGGCATTAAAGCTGGAGATAAAATTACAAGTATTAATGGAGAAAGCACAAAGGGGTGGAGCCTTGTTGAAGCCGCACAAAAAATGAAGGGAAAAGACGGAGAAGTTATTCACATAGGCATTATGAGAAAAGGATTTGTAAAATCGAAAACATTTGATATCCGCCGCGGGCGTGTTCGCCTGAAATCTGTTAAGGTGGTTGACCTTGGTGACGGATATACTTATGTGCGCATTACAAGTTTTATTGAGAGCACTTATGCAGATTTTGAAAAATTCATACAGACAAAAATAAAGACACAGGGACTCCCCAAGGGTTTGGTAATCGATTTGCGCAATAATCCTGGCGGACTTTTTGACCAAGCTGTTAAGTTAAGTGATTTGTTTCTTTCTAGTGGAACCATTGTGACAACACGTGGTCGAAATCACAAAGAAGAAGAAGTGACGGTTGCCAAAAAAGAGGGAACACTGGAAAACTTTCCCATCATCATTGTTGTGAATGAATACACGGCCAGTGCAAGCGAGATTTTTTCGGGAGCCATGCAGGATAATGGTCGCGCGCTTATTTTGGGACAGAAAACCTTTGGCAAAGGCTCTGTGCAATCTGTGATCGATCTTGGAGATGGATCAGGATTAAAAATGACAATTGCAAGATATTATACTCCGTCTGGTCATGAAATTCAGGCCGATGGCATTAAGCCCGATCTCTTGGTAGATGATGTCGACACCGATGCCTTTGAAAAAGCAATCAAGAAGAAAACTGTTCGTAGAGAGGCGGATATGAAAAATCATTTGGAAAATTCAAATAAACCAAAAGTCAATACGGCAGAAACCGGAATGCCAAATAGCAAGAAGGAGCTTCTTCGAGACTTTCAAATTGCGCAAGCTTATAACTATCTCAGGGCATCCAAGGTGTTTCATAAAATAAATGAAACAGGGGCTCCGTCAATTAAGCAGTAATTTGATCCTTGGAAACTTCGCTGACGATTGCTTTTTCAGACAAAAAGGCAATGACTTTTTCCTCTGTAATCATATTGGCAAGACGATTTTTATGCTCAGGGGTATCATACAAAGAGCGAATACGCGCTTCTTCTATGCCTGTTTGCTGAATGTATTGCTGAATTTTACTTTCAATGTCTTGGCTTGTGGCATCTAGGTTTTCTTTTTCTGCAATCTTGTTTACAAGGTAACTTGATTGAACAATAAAGGCTGCCGTTTCTGCAAAATCTTTTCCCCACTTTTGCACATACTCTTGAAACTGCTGATCCCCAACGCCCATTTGAGACATTCGTTGTTTCATATCATCTTCGAGAACCTTCTTTTGTCTTTCAACAAGAGAGGCAGGTATTTCAACGGGGTTGTTTTTTGTCAGCTCTTTGAGGAGTCTATTTTTAAAATCTTCTTGGATGCGTTTTTCTTCGTTCGCCTTATAATCTGAAAAAACAGCTTCTTTTAATTTTTCAACTGTATCAAATCCAATTTTTTTAGCAAATTCGTCGTTTAATTCGGGCAGTTGGTTTTTCTTAAGTTGTTTGAGCGTGATTTTGAAGACAACCGGTTTTCCTGCAATATCAGCAGCATGGTATTGGTCTGGAAATTTAAGACGAGCCTCGGTTGTGGCGCCAACCCTCATGCCGACAATGGCTTCTTCAAAACCTTCAATAAAAGATTTGGAGCCAAGCTCGAGTGGGTGATCTGTGCCCTTACCATTTTCGAGTGGCTGACCCTCTATGGAACCTTCAAAGTCGATAACCGCAATGTCGCCGAGCTGTGCCGTACGATCTTCAAGCACGGGAACCGTTTCGGATTGTTTCTTGCGAATATTGTCGATTGTTTTTGTGACCTCTGATTCATCAAGGTTAAGCTTTTCTCTTTGAACCTTAAGGCCGTCGTATTTTTTTAAAATGATTTCGGGATGAACCTCAAATGTTAAAGAAAAGTTGAAGTCGTGATTTTCTTGAAGTTCTTTTTCAAAATTAACATGGGGCTGATTGATAGGATTAAGATTATGCTCTTGAAGAGCGTTAAAAAAATTATCTTCAACAAGGTTTTGAATAACGCTTGAGTGTGCGTGGTCTTTGTAAAGATTTTTTATCATGTCCAATGGAACTTTGCCCTTGCGAAATCCCTTAACCTGCGCTGTTTTTTGAATATTTTTATAGGCACTTTCAAAGGCCTTTGAAACGTCTTGTGCGGGTATTTGAAACGAAAGTTTTCTTTGCAGTTTGGAAAGCTCTTCTACGGTCGATTTCATGTAAATTTACCTCTTTGGTTGAAGGCTACGACCGTATGCGAAATTTGTTTAAAAATCAAGTTCAAGATGGGATACTGAAAACTATGTCTCAGCAAGCCCAATTTCCTCTTTTAAAACCCATAACTTTTGTTACAGGAAAAGGTGGCGTTGGCAAGTCTGTTATTGCGGCCGCTGTTGCCCTATTGGAGAGTCAGAAGGGAAAAAAGATCCATCTTGTTGAGCTTGGCGAAAAGAGTTTTTATGAGAAATTTTTTCACCTTAAGAGGGGGACGATTCAATATCAGCCCACAGAAATTGCCCCCAATCTTTTTATAAGCTTGTGGAGCTATCGTTCGTGCCTAAGAGAATATGTTGGGTTTTATATTAAGTCTCAAAAACTTTATGATCTTTTTTTTGAAAACCCCGTCATGCAAAAGTTTATACAAATTGCGCCCGCTCTTAAAGAGCTTGCGATTCTTGGCAAAGCAACAAGTGCTCCAAGAAATGTTGGGCCCACAAACCCATTTGATTATTTGATTATTGACTCTTACTCAACGGGGCATCACAAGGCATTGTTGACAGCTCCCCTTGCCATGTCACAAACAATTCATCAGGGACCCATGGGATACCATAGTCAAAAAATTTTTGAAGTTATTTGTGATCCCGACTTAAGCACGCATCTTTTGGTTTTAAGACCAGAAGATCTGCCAACAATTGAAGGCCTTGAGTTTTATCATTTCTTAAAAGATAAGTGGAATATTCAAGGCCAAATCATTCTCAATCAATATTTACAATTTCCCAAGACAACAAACGAATTAAAGGAGTTGATGCAATTAGCGGACGACGATGGAATACAAAAAATTTGTCAGTATTTTTATAAAGTTTCCGTCGAGCAAGAAAACTGCTTTTTGCAGGTTCGGCAAGAAAAGGCTAAGGCCGTTTGCGTTCCGTACAGTTTTGATAAAGAAGATGTCTTTGCCTTTTTATGCTCTTTAAATGAAAAGATAAAGCCTTTATGAGTTTACCATTTTTAGAACAAAGAATTTTAATTTGTATTGGAACAGGTGGTGTAGGCAAAACAACACTTTCAGCAAGCCTTGCACTTCGCGCAGCACAAGAGGGAAAAAAAGTCTTAATCTACACAATGGATCCATCAAAAAGACTGGCAAGTTGTTTGGGATTAGAAAATTGGATTGGTCACGAGATAAAGATCAAAGAGTTTTCAAATGGTGGAGAACTGTGGGCGGCGATGATTGAACCAAAAAAGGTTTTTGATCGTTTTGTTCGCGCTCATGCCAAGACAGAAGAAGATGTGCAAAAAATGTTGAACAATCGCCTTTATCGAGAACTTTCAACATCGCTTTCTGGTTCGCAAGAATTTACATCGCTTTATGCGCTTAATCAGGCGTACAAAACAGAAAAATTTGATCTCATTATACTAGATACTCCGCCAGCTCAACATACCCTCGATTTTCTTCAGGCACCAGAGTCAGTTTTTAATTTATTTCGGGGTCCCATTGTGGAATGGTTTTCAAAATTGACACAAAAACGTTCTGGCATTATGTCGCTGCTGAACAAGGGCACCGATATGGTGATTGGGATTCTTGAAAAATTAACAGGTGCAAAATTTTTAGATGAGCTTCAAGTCTTTTTTTTAACGGTGTCTTCTTGGCGTGAATCGATACAGCAAATGGTCATCGAAACACACGAGATTATGTCGGGAGAGCAAACCCAGTTTTTACTCATTACAAATTTAGATGATTCGCGAATTTTTGAAGCTCAAGAGGTCATCGGAGATTTTAAGAGAAACGGTATCCCCATTCATCATCTCGTATTCAATCGAGTTATGGCAGACCACCCAATAAAGAAAAAACCAACAGAACAAGAGGCCCCTGTTACTTTATTTTATGAGAAGTGGAAAGATGGTGAACAAAAACAAATTGCAAAGTTACTTGATCTCGAGGAGCGGGCATTTCGCGGGGTTGAGTTTTGGAGGGTGGATCAGGTTGCCCACAGTGAAAACGAGATGGAAATTTTAGAGACACTAGGGGGTCTGTTTCGTAAGATTCAAGAAAGAAAAGAGTATACAACTTAAAGCCTTCTAAGAAATAATAAGATTATGAAAACAAAATTAATATTTTTAATTCTACTTGCGGGATGTAGCAGTCAGATTTTTAGCGAGCGAAACGATTTTGGTGCAAAAAAAACGCTTGATCAAATGTACCGAGAGGGAATTGAGAGGCGAGATCTTGGTCAGGCCGATGCTTGCCTTCAGATTTTTTCTGATATTATTGAGCTGAGAAAGCAAGTTAAAGACAGCCTTTATGTATATTCACTTTATCAATCGGGTCTCTGCTTAGAGATGAAAAATCAATTTGATAAAGCGATTGCTGCTTATCAGGATGCCCTTCGCCCCAAGGGGGTTGTTCCGTCTGTATTTTATCAACTTGAAATTCCTGCGCGACTTGCGGTGAATTATTCTAAAATTGGAGATTCGCAAACATCAGATCAATATTATCTTCAGGCAAAGAAAGCCATAGAAAGGTTGTTAAAAAATAAAAATGAAATTTTACAAAACAAAAGATATTACGCAGAGCTTTTGTATCAGATGGGAATCATCACAACAGATTTTAAAAGGGGTTCTGATTTTGATGGATTTATGAAGTCCATTCGTTTTTCACAAGAATATTTAACCCTTGCCATGGAGCTTAACGAAGAGCCATATTCTCGATATGCAGCACAACAATTGCTTCTGCACCTTAAAAAGACGTATGATTATATTTCTTCGCTAGAGCCAGAAAAAGCAGAAGATGAAATTTTGGCCAAGAGACAAAACCAACAAGAAAAAATGCAGCTTAGCGAAAAACTTTTGCATCATTTGGATCAATTTTATGCATTTTTAAAAACCAAAAGACAAGTGGCGAACTCAGAATATCAACCATTGATACAGCAATTAAAAGATTTGCAGACAAGGCTAGAAAAAATTCTTTTAGAGCGTCCCGCAGGCGAGGGGCTTACTCCAGAGGCACAAGAGCTGCAAAAGCCGCGTTCAGACAGAAAGATGATTCCTGTGCGTGGTGAAAAAGAATCGGGAGAGTAAAGTGTATCTTAAATTTATACAAGGTATAGATTCTTTTTTTGAGGGGCTAAAGCTTCTCTTGAAACAAAAAACGTTGCGTAATTTAAGTCTCATTCCCATGCTGATGGCAGTTGTTCTTTTTACGCTAGGGCTTATCTCTGGAGTGATGTTTTTGGATCAGGCAATGGATTGGGTTATACAAAGAAACCATGACACGAGTTTTGTGCTTAAAACATTTGCCTATCTTGTATCTTTTGTATTGTTGGTTATGGGGCTTTATATTTTTGTTTTAACAATCGTATCGATTCTTTCAATTCCAGTTTGTACAGTGCTTGCAAGAAAAACTATCGAAATAAAAGATCAAGAGTTACTTAAAACAATGACAGATCAAGGATTCTTGACAACTTTGCGAATGATACTTGTATCGCTGCAAAAATTGATAATTTATTTTGTTGTGGCTATGGTACTTTTTGTGATTTCGTTTTTTCCTGTTGTGGCACCTATAGCTCTTTACTGTAGCTTTATGTTGTTGGCATTTGATGCCATTGATTATTCTCTGGAGCTAAAAGCCATGAGTTTACGCGAGCGTATTCATTATTGCATACGACATTGGATTCCACTGAGTGGGCTTGCTATTTGTCTGATGGGGCTTGCGGGGGTTCCTATTTTGAATATATTGTTTCTTCCTGTTGCGGTAATAAGCGCAAGTGTTTTATTTACAAAACTGAAAGAGCCTTTATGACAGCCAGAGAAAGAATTCATCAAAAGATTTGCGAAAATAGAGAAAAAGCAGAGGCTTGGTTATCTGAAAAAAAGAGTCTGATTCAGGTTCCGTTTTATAGCAGTGTTGATGTTCGGGACTCTTCTTATAAAATCGCAAGTGTTGACACAAACGTTTATCCGGCTGGATTTAATAATATTTGCAGGGTTGATAAAGAGCAGGCTCCAGAGTTGGTGCGAGAATATATTTTAGCCTATTACGGAGGCAGCATAAAAAAAATTGCGCTACTGGCAGAAGAGCATACCAACAATGCCTTTTATTGGGAAAACATTCATTGGATAGAAAAAATGTTAAAGGAAGCCGGCTACGAAACTCGCATTTGTCTGCCTCGAGATATCCATCAGGCCATTGAAATTCAATCATCCGGTGGTAATAAGATTTTCATTTCTTGCTTTCATCGAGAAGCTGATTTGCTTGTTTCTGATGAAGGTTTTCGCCCAGATTTGATTATTAGTAATAATGATTTTTCAAATTCGTATAATGAATGGATAAGTGGATTAAAAACGCCAATCAATCCACCACATGCGTTAGGATGGTATAATCGTAAAAAAAGTGATCACTTTATCTACTATAATCAACTAGCATCGGAACTTGCAAAGCTCATTGGTGTCGATGAGTGGGATTTAACTGTTGCAACAGAGATTGTCCCGCATTTTGATGTTAAAGACTCAGAATCTCGAGAGTGTGTCGCGCAACAGGTTGACCACATGTTAATGCAAATACAAAAAGAGTATCAAAAAAGAGGAATTACCCATAAGCCAGTTGTTTTTATAAAAAATAATTCAGGAACCTATGGTCTTGGTGTTATGGCGGTACATTCTGGCCAAGATATTTTATCCATGAACAGTAAAACAAGGGGGAAAATGAACGCAGCTAAAGATGGGGGGCGAGAAACCAAAGAATTTATTTTGCAAGAGGGAATTCCCACGGCACTTATGGAAGACGGTGCTGTTGCTGAACCCGCAGTCTATATTATTGGTTGTGAGCTGGCTGGCGGCTTTTTTCGAACTCATAAGGAAAAATCAGCAGATGAAAGTCTTAATAGCCCGGGTGCTGTTTATAAAAAAATGTGTGTTTCAGATCTCAAAATCAGTGAACACGGTCACCCAATAGAAAATGTTTACGGATGGGTAGCAAGACTTGCGTCACTTGCCGTGGGTTATGAAATTCAAAAGCTTGGTCTTAAGGTTGCGCTCAACCCCAATTTTAATGGATGTTATTACAAAAAATAAATTATTCGCCCCAATTCATCGTAATGGGTTTTTGTGAAATATTATAAAGATCACGTTTTTTTATAATAAGATCGCGTGACGAAAAGTCTTTACTATTAAATTCTACTTTTGCAAGTACCCAATACTCTGGCCAGTTATCGGAAATATTCCTAAAAGAAAAATTTGCTTTGGGGTTAATTTGAAAACTGATGTCGGTATCATTAGGAGCAAGTTTATGTATATCATCGACGGGAATCATGATGGGAATTGGCAAATTGGTTTTTGCCGATAACTCACATGGCGAAGAAACGGTCATTGTAGGGCGCTCTCCGCTTGAAGCAATTCCTTCGGCTTCAAAAGTAAGCGTGTAAGTATTAAAATACTCACATAGATGTAGGTTTTCAGCGGTGTCTTTGAGAACAAAGTTTCGAATGTTAATCTGATAAAGTCGCTCGTTTTTAGCAACGTTAATACTCTCCACAACGCGTTTTTCTAATGCCACTCCAAGAGCGTTTTGTGTTTGAAACAAACTAAAAAGATTTTTTTGCTCAATAGAGGCAGGTTCGCGACCAGAAAAGACATAAAGCTGTGTTGTGGCCAATGCAGCTAAAATCATGATTGCCAAAAAGAATAAAAAATATTTTTTAAATAGAGTTGTCATTATGGCACACGTATCTCCTGCCTAATCTTTCGGCATAACGAAGTTTAAAGTTTAAAGGAAAATCAATAAGATGCATTGCAAGACCAAGGTCTAGTTTCAATTTGGCCCCAGACTTTACCTTGGTCTGGGTTTGCTTTTTATGCACAATAAAAAATAAGCAAGGAGGCTTATGATGAGATTTTTGTCGATGTTGGTAATCGTGTTTCTTGCGCTTCAATCTTATGCACAAGAAAAAAATTGGACTCTGCTTGTTTATATGAATGCCCACGGGGTTAGGGGACAGGGTGATGACCTTTCTGATTTTGCAAGACAGAATCTCAGGTGGATGCAAAAAGTGGGCTCCACAGAAAATATCAATATTGTCGTTGAAGTTGGAACATCAGACAGCCCAGACGCACAAAGACTGTTGATTCAAAAAAATAAAATACAAGTTCTAGAAAAGCGGTCCAACGTCAATATGGGTTCTGTAGAGGAGCTTAAAGATTTTATTAGCTGGACAGTTAAAAATTATCCCGCTCAACATTATTTTATGGATATTTGGAATCACGGCACGGGCTGGCATGCATTTTCCAAAGAAGAAGACCCTGCTGGTAAATGGCACCCGGGTGGTAATCTGCAAATATCTTCTGTAGACCGGGTCTCTGATATTTCATATGACTATTTTACAAAGGAATACATAACAACAGAGCAGGTTGGTGAGGCCATGCGCTTTTTTAGAAAGCTTATTGGTCACAAGGTAGATATTTATGGTAGTGACGCTTGCCAGATGGCCATGGCAGAAGTTGCAGCCGAAATGTATCAGGATGTGAATTACTTTGTTGGATCACAAGAGTTAGAACCAGGAGAGGGTTGGCCCTATGATAAATTTTTAATGGCGTGGACAGAAAATCCTAAAGCTTCGCCAGCAGAAATCACAAAATTTTTAATTAAATCCTATGACGATTACTATTCGCATGGAGGAGGAGTGACAGACGGTATGGGTGTTACTCTTTCGTCTCTTGATTTGAATTATTTTGAACAATTTATGGAGGCTGTGCGCTCTCTTAAAGAAGAGCTCGTAACATTAACCCAAAGGGACGCTGGCGCAATCTATAGAATTATTGCAACAGTAGATCGTTACCGAGAATCTCCAGATTACAAAGATTTTTACCATCTTGTAAAAAAATT